>JBBQUP010000062.1:0-22396 GCA_038212305.1 Bacteroidales bacterium | reverse complement strand
TTGTACAACAATACATTGATGCTCGAACGATTTATGTGCAGGTTTGCTATTAATCCAAACACTGCTAAAAATCAAAAAATTGTCAAAGAACTATTGGAATACGGCAAAATTGCCGCTTAAAATCTAACGGACTATTGAGATAATAGAAATTAGATTTATTAGCAAGATGCTTAAAATAAGCGAATTGAAACAATAACACTATTGGATTTAAAATATTATAAATTAGCTTTTTACAATAATTAGAATCTGCTGAAAAACTTAAGCAGCCATATTTTCTATTGACATTTACCCCCTGACGTGGAATCTGCTATACACCAGCGGTTTGGCAATTCTCCCTTTTGGGAGCCAAAGGGTGTGCGCAGGGGAAATGATGGGTTTTCTTAGAGGCGCTAATTAACGAACTATTGTAAAAGATGAAACAAATAATTCCAACCTCGAAAACAAAGAGTTGTTCATTCTTATAAGAATAACTAATTTCGCCCGCATATGAACAGCTATTAAAATGACTTCATTTTTTGCATCACATACGGGCGAAATGGCCTCGTTGTTTACTGCGCTTTGTTGGATGATTACCTCACTTGCATTTGAATCGGCAGGAAAAAAAGTGGGTTCACTTTCGGTAAACATCATTCGGCTAGCAATGGCGTTTCTTTTCTTAGGGGTTTTATCATGGATTAGAAAAGGAATGTTCATTCCCCTAGATGCAACCATGTCGAATTGGTGGTGGCTTTCGGTTTCGGGATTAATAGGTTTTGTATTAGGTGATATTTTACTTTTTCAGGCATTTATTGATGTGGGTGCAAGGATATCCATGTTAATTATGTCGTTAGCTCCTCCATTGGCTGCCATTTTTGGTTATTTTATTTTGGGAGAAAAACTAACAGCCTTGCACTTCGCAGGAATGGCTATTACGATTGTAGGCATTGCAATGGTTATTTTAAATAAGCCCGCTAAAAAATCGATATTTAAAATGAATTATCCATTAAAAGGCCTATTACTAGCTTTTGGCGGTGCATTAGGACAAGCATTAGGCTTAGTAATTAGCAAGTTAGGGATGAATGGATACGATCCTTTTTTATCGACACAAATTAGAGTTATTGCTGCAATAATAGGTTTTACTGTTATGGTGATGATTGCAGGACATTGGAAAAACTTATTTAAAGCATTGGTTAACCGCTCGGCCATGATTCGCATTTCAACAGGAGCTTTCTTTGGTCCTTTCCTAGGTGTTTCATTTTCATTGTTTGCCATTCAGTACACCACAACCGGGGTGGCATCAACAATTATGTCGATTGTACCTATTTTAATAATTGCGCCTAGTGTTTTTATATTTAAAGAACGAATTTCGTTTAAAGAGATTATGGGTGCCATTGTAGCAGTGGGTGGTGTGGTGCTATTATTTTTTTAAGCAACCGGACTTCGATAAACATAGTTTCCTTTAAGGTTTTCCTGATAAAAAGTCTCCCCATCGTAAACCATTTTACCTCCTAAAAAAACAAATTCGGCTTTTCCTTGTAGCTTAAGTTCATGATCATCAGAACCTGAAGGCAGATTACAATAAATGTTTCGTTCAAAATCTGGATTCCAAATCACAATATCAGCATCAGCACCAGCTCGCATAATACCCTTTTGAGGAAACAAACCCATTAGTTTGGCAGGACGTGTTGAAATACATGCTACAAAATCGGTAATAGCTAAATTCCCATTTATTACGTTTAATGTATAAAGCATACTGGCGAAATTTTTCAATCCAAAATACTCATCAGGGCGATTAAAAACTGAAGAATTAGCAGTATTTCCTATCATTAAACTTAACGTTGGTCGAGCAGCCAAATAGTTTTCAATCGCCATGTACTCTCTGAATTCATCGGGTAAAATCGGATTCAGCTTACCACTTAACTTAATACCGCCCAGCATGGTTAATTCATCCACTTCAAAAGGACTCAATTCGCCTAAAAAACAAGGTAACTCAATTTCGGCATGTAGATTTGGATTTTTAGATAAATACTTATCAAATATCAAAACCTCTTCTTTAAATCGTAGTTTCGAGAATAAAACGGGACATTGTACGTTCTTCAACCTCTCTAAGATATTTACCAACAACTTAATATGCTTTGATACATCATGAGAATACCTAACCTGAGTCATGCGATTAAACCCTTCCTCTGGCTCAGGAATAGTTAAATCGATAATCAATGTTAACTTATAAGTTTGCAACACTTTAATTAGATTATCAAAATTTGCTTCTGCAAAACTCTCATAATGAATTGATGAAACAACGTAGGAAACGATGCCGTACTTGAGATAACATAAAACAATATCCTTCTCGGCGAGATGATCAATTAAATCGGGTGATAGGTGAAGCGCATAATCGGTTCGACGATCCTTGGACTGAATTAATAATTCAAAAGATGCAGATAGAAGGGTTTGTTCATTCGGTTCCATGGTTTTAAATATGGTAGTTGTTCCACTAACAATTTCTGCATTCATTAATCGCTCTATCGCTTCCTCTTCTAATTGAGTTTCCCAATGATGATTACTCATATCAATAGCACCTGGAAAAACAAAACGACCTGAAGCATCAATAACAGGTGTTTCAGGCTCAGGACGAGACAAAACACTCTGAATATCAAGTATTTTCTGATTTCCAATCAAAACATCGGCTTTAAAAACCCGATTTCCCGATATAACTAACCCGTTTTTTATTAATAAATAATTCATACCATTTAGCCGTATTGAAATTTAATCAATTAAGAACGAGTTTGCAATAATTTTAGGCTACAAACTTGACTTAAAATGACAATTTCATTTTCAACAACCAGAAGAACAATAATAAACATAGTGAAATATTTATTATTAATAAAAGAAAAACCAATTTTTCTTAAACACAATTATACAATAATTTATTTAGTATCAATATATTAGACTGGAATTTCGTCTTTATAGTTATTTAATTTCATTCAATAACTATAAATAATCCACAACGAATCACTTCAAAAAAAAGAATGGTGATACACCAATATATATGTAACTGACCTATTAATAATTACTTTATTTGATGCCATAAACTATAGTGCTCTCATCATTTGATCCTGAAAATGATTTTTTACAAGCGGAACTCTGAAATAATCAGCTATTTTTGCGAAAAATAGAATTAATGGGTTGGTTAGGATTTGCGTTACTTTCGGCTATATTTTTAGGCATTTATGATATATTCAAGAAATTATCGGTTAATAACAATGCTGTATTGCCTGTTCTACTAGTAGGTACAGTTGCCAGTTCAATTATCTTTTTACCTATTTGGATATTATCAATCAGTCATAGCATTAGCACATCAAATTTATTCTACATCCCTCCTATTACTTACAGCGAGCATATACTTATTTTGATTAAAACGCTCATTGTACTCACTTCCTGGATTTTCACCTATTTCGCCTTAAAACATTTATCACTAACCACCACTAGTCCAATACGCGCATCGGGTCCTGTTTGGACATTATTTGGTGCCATAATAATTTACAATGAGCAACTCACACCAATTCAATGGCTTGGGTTAATAATAACACTATTGTTTTTTTTCAGCTTTTCGGCTAGAGGATCCAATATTAAAGGTGAAAATACATCCAAAAAATGGATTTGGTTTTTGATATTAGGTACTTTAGCCGCTGCTGCCAGTGGCTTATACGATAAATATCTTATGCGGAGTATTCACCGCATGGCTGTTCAGTGCTATTTTTCGTTTTATCAGGTTGGAATAATGTTGCCAATTGTAGCGCTATTATGGTGGCCTAACCGTAGAAAAAATACTCAATTTGTATGGAGATGGAGTATTCCAATGATAGGGATTACCTTAGTGGTAGCCGATTTTTTGTATTTCTATGCACTTAGCTATCCCGATTCGCTTATTTCACTTGTGTCATCGATGCGCAGAGGAAGCGTTATTATTTCGTTTATGGGAGGTGCAATTATTTTAAAAGAGGGACACATTAAACAAAAAGCGCTTTACTTAATTGGCATTTTAGCTGGGATGATTTTGATGCTAGTAGGTTAAATAGGGGGCAGGGGTTTATGGGTTTCTTTTAGTCTTGTGTCTTGTGTCTCGTGTCTTGTTTCATTTTTAGTCTCGAGTATCAAGTATCAAGTTTTTAGATTTAAGAGTTTAGGGTTTAGTCTCTTATCTTGTGTCTTGTGTCGGCTTAGGCTCTGCCCACGGCCGAACTCATATGTTACAACTGTCGCCCATACGAGAGCTAAAATAAATTAACTACTTCGAGGATATTTTACTATCAGCCTAGCAAAAACCTAGTGAGCCAGCACCTTCGAAACGCAGGTCTCGTGTGCCAACTGACTTATCTCAACAATCGCCGAGTATAAATCAACCAACTCCTCATCGGTAGGTTCGTTCACATAAAATTGTTCCAATGAGCAAATCGACTGGATGTTCTCGTATTTTAAAATACGGGCTTTAAGGACCGGATCCAAAGTCATAACCTCATCTAACGCAAACAATAAATCGGTATAAGTGTGGTTTTGTGGCATCTGTTGATGGAAATCTAAAATGGCCATAATGTATCCTTCCAACGACATGCTTAACAAATTGTATCGAACCACATTACCAAATATGCTTTTCGCTCCTTTGGGTGTAGCACCTTTTAAAAATTGATCTCCATCAGTTAACCAAGTTTCCCATTTCAATTCGCGCTTTTTCATTTTGTTTTTTTAGATGTGTCTTTTTTAGTATCAAGATTTAAGAATTTAGGGTTTAGAGGTTAGTGTTTATGGTTTAAAATTACCCCTTTAGCAAATTAGCAAATTAACAAATTAGCAAATTAGCAAATTACCCCATTAGCACAACGACTTACACGTTCCACAATTACTGGTGCAGCTTGGAAGTTTTATAATGGGCATGTCCGAATCGACCACAATAAGGTGATTCAGTTTATTATTGTTAAACAATTGAATGTTTGTGGCCAAATCGGCGCCTTTAGCATGATAAACAACAATACCCATTTCGCAGAACAATTCGATGGCGATTTGCGGCATTTCAATCATTATAACCGATAAAATACCTTTTCGCTTTAATGAAAAACCTAGATTACCAATATTGTTGGTGATTTCATCAATCGAAAACCATTCGTATTTATCGGTTACTCTATCGTACAAACAATAGGTTTCTGTTTCGTAAAACTCAGATGCTATGGTGTATTTTGCATCTACGGAATTAACAACGGGAATTAATACTTTCATAACCTTTGAATTTTAATGCATGATGAATTGTTCTGCATTATTCTAATTTCAAAGTCAATGCCATAGACGAATATGAACTGATTTGCAATAAATTAACCTCAACAAACTTACCAAAAACCTGCATTTCAGTAGGTATTTATAGGTCAAACCGACAAATTGGTAGGAAATATTAGAGAGATCTCGGTTTTAGTTGCCACACGATACAATCAATCTGAAAATGATATTCAGGTTCGACTTAAACCTAACTGAGTTGTACTTATTGTTACTAAGAAAACACTATATATCTTAAAAACGTCTTCATTGTTACCCCTAGCCCCTAAAGGAGAATCTGCTATACACCAGCGGGTTGGCAATTCTCCCTTTAGGGAGTCAGAGGGTGTGCGCAGGGGAAATGATGTATTTTCTTAGAGACACTAAATATGGGTGAAAATAGTAACCAATAACTTGAATTACCAAATGGCTCAATAGTGCATTAGCTTGCATAATTATTGGAGGTAGAAAAACACGCAATTCAGTTTCACAAAACCGCTAAGAATAGACTTTTATTTCAATAAAGAAGCATTGGGTTCAATCATCGGTTCATTGATATGAATTGAATCATGTGGCACTAATTTTTGCATCTCAAAAGGAAACATTCCCTCTTCGGAAACTAAGGAGTATAGGCGGGTTGCAAAAATATAACGACTTTGCCAATGAGGGTCGTTTATATGTGCAATACTGCATCCTTGGGAGCTAGACATGTGAATAAACTGTCCATCACCCAAATAAATGGCCGAATGGTTAATGGTTTTGCTCTTGCTTGAGCCAAAGAAAAGTAGGTCGCCGCGCCTTAAATCTTCCTGATTAGCAACCACTTTCCCATATCGAGCAATTTCTTGCGACGAGTGAGGAATGGTTGTGTGCAAGTCGGTCGCACAACGAAACAACAACCCCGAGCAATCCATGCCCTTCGCTGTTATACCTCCAGAGCGATAAGGTGAATGCAAATAGCTCAAGGCCTGAACTGCCATACTATCAGCATTTGGCGCCACATCCAATGCCTCTTCTATGCCCGACCGAACAAACTGCTCCACTCGCTTACGTAAACTGGCATTTGGTATTTTTTTTACGGCCTCAACAACTTCCGACTGGGCAAAAATCTGGCAAGTAATTGCTATGATGAGAATTAGTAAGAGTGATATCTTGCTCATGTTACTTTAATTCAATTAAGTATTTCATCAATTAACGTCATTCATCAACCATTCGTATGCATGACGCATAATTTTGAGAGTGCAAAAATACAAAGTCCTACTCTATTGTCAAGAGTGGCTGTGCATTTTTAATGAATACTTAATTTAAAAAAACACAGCAAACAACTAATTTTCAACACCATAAACAGCGAATAAACCTTACGATGATTTTCGATAATTATAAACTGCCAACGGAAACATAACCGCGCCAATGGCCAAAATACCCGTTAGCTGCGTCCAGAGTTCGGTTAAACTGCTGCCTTTTAAAACCACCATTCGCATGGCCTCAATAAAATAGTAGAGTGGATTAATAATATTCACGCGTTGCGCCCAAATGGGCATGTTTTCGGCTGCGGTGAACAAACCGCTCATCATTATAAATACCATGAGAAAAAAGTAGCTCACAAACATAACCTGCTGCTGCGTTTCGGTAACCGTTGAAACAAACAAGCCCATGCCCAAAATGGCAAATAAAAAGGCACTACCCATCACCAACATTACCCACAAACTGCCTTCGAATGGAATGCCATAAAGTATTATCCCAATACCTATTCCTAGGCAAAGTTCGATTAAGGCAATCACCCAGAATGGAATCAGCTTGGCCAATATAAATTGGTATTTCTTAACCGGAGTGACGTTGATTTGCTCTAAGGTGCCAATCTCTTTTTCGCGAACCAAGTTCATAGCCGACAAAAACATGCCAATAATAGTCACCAATACCACCAAAATACCCGGAAGCATATAGAACTTATAATTCAACAATGGGTTGTACCAATAACGCACAGCTGGTTCAATCATTTGCGATGTAACATTAATGCCAGTCGAGTTTTCAGCCCACTCTTTATTTAAACCTGTGACCACTTCGTTCACATACGAAAAAGCCAACTGAGCGCGAGTAGCATTAATAGCATTCGCCAGCAATTGAATGGTAGGTTGCTGCTGAGAAACTAATTTTTTCTCGGTATCCTTATCAATCACCAAAACAATATCGGGCTGTTGCGACTGAAAAAGATGGTCGATATTGGGCGTTGAAAACACCACATCATCAACATTAAAAAACTCGGTGGCGTTGAGTTTACTTACCAGTTGCGATGCATACGATGAGCCATCCAAATCAACCACTATCACCTTATTTTCTTTCATCTCTTGAGTAGCAGTATTCACCAATACAATTAGTTGCACAATGGGCAAAACCACCATCATACGTAAGAGTGTTTTATTGCGAAAAATCTGCAAAAACTCCTTCTGAATTAAAACGAATAGAACTCGCATAGCATCTTAGTTTTTACTTAATTTATTATAAAATAGAGGAAGAATTTTAGATAAGAAGACAGATAGATGAGATCTAGATTTTTCTCATCTATCAATCTCTTTATCTTCCCATATTCCTATCTTCCTATCTCATGTCTCATGTCTTGTGTCTCATATCTTTCTATCTTCTTCCCCCTACTCCAACCTCACTTTAAACTTCTTAATACTCAACACTAAAAACACCGCAACAAAAGCGCTTAAAATGAGTAACTCCTTCCAAATAAACTGCAATCCGGCACCTTGTAGCATCACCTTTTTTATGATGATGATAAACCAACGTGGAGGTATTAAATTGCTCACTACTTGCAGAATCCAAGGCATATTTTCGATGGGATAGATAAATCCCGATAGCAAAATAGTAGGTAGCATGAGTCCAAACATGGAAATAAACATGGCCACCATTTGATTTTCGGCGATGGTTGAGATAAATATCCCCAAACTCAGCGCTAACAGAGTAAACAGCATGCAAGTAAAAATTAACAACACCCAACTACCCACCACAGGCATGTGAAAAATTAGTACACTAATAACGATGATGGAAATGGAATTAATAATTGCCATCAAAAAGTAGGGTATTACCTTACCCACAATTATTTGCCACGGTTTAAGCGGCGATATTAGCAAGACTTCCATAGACCCAAATTCCTTTTCGCGGGTGATGGATATGGAGGTCATCATGGCCGAGATGAGCATGAGAATCATGGCCATTAATCCGGGAACCGACATAAAAACACCTTCCATCTCCTCGTTGAAAAACATACGCGGAATAATGCTTACACCAGCCATACTGAGGCCTTCGGGCATGTTCGAAATGCTGTATCTGGCAATAATGGCCGAACAATAATTGGTTAACAGTCGAGCAGTATTAGCATCCGAAGCATCGGCAATGATTTGCACTCCACTTTTTTCGCCTCGCAGGCGGTTCTTCTCGAAATCGGGTTCAAAGACCAACGCTAATTTTATGGCACCCGACTTAAACGAGGTTTCGATTTGGCTGACCGATGTAATCTCCGAGCGAATCTCGAAGTAGCCCGAAGCTTGAATATCGGAGATAATTTGCCGCGTAGCTTGGTCTTTCGACTGTTCGATGATGGCAATTTTTGCATTTTTTATGTCGTTGTTAACCACATAGCCAAATATGAGCAACTGCACCACCGGCATCAAAAACAAAATGAGCATCGAGCGCGGATCGCGAAAAATATGTATAAACTCCTTTCGGACAAAGGCTTTTAACTGTTTCATTTTTTCATATTATTAGTATCAAGTATCGAGATGTGAGCATCATCTCGCTATTTGCAAAAACAGATCGTTCATGTTGGCCACGTTATAGCTCTTTTTCAGGTTCGAGGGCGTGTCGAGCGCTTTAATTTCCCCATCGGCCATAATGGTGACCCGATCGCAGTATTCGGCTTCATCCATATAATGAGTCGTTACAAATACCGTAATGCCTTGCGAGGCAGCTTCGTATATCATCTCCCAAAAACGCCGACGAGTAATGGGATCGACACCTCCGGTGGGTTCATCTAAAAACACAATAGCTGGTTGATGCATGATGGCAATTGAAAACGCCAATTTTTGCTTCCAACCCAACGAGAGTTCCGATATGAGTCGGTTTATCTGCTCCTCTAACTCAAGCGATTGAATGAGTTGAGATGATCGAGCCTTAAAGGTATTACGACTAAGCTTATATATTCCGGCAAACAAGCGCATATTTTCGTAAACCGTTAAATCGTCGTACAACGAAAAACGCTGACTCATGTAGCCTATTCGCTGCTTGACCTTGTCGGGGTAGTGAGCCACATCGAGCCCTGCGACCTTTACCAAACCCGATGAAGGCGGCATTAACCCACACAAAATACGCATGGCTGTTGTTTTACCAGCACCGTTAGCACCCAGAAAGCCAAATATCTCCCCTTCGTACACATCAAAATTCAGATCGCGGTTGGCGTAGAAATCCCCAAATTTTTTGTTGAGGCCAACCACTTCGATGACTTTATTATTATGATTAATCATGATAACTTGGAGATAAAAGTTGAATAAATCGGTCTTCAATTGTTGGCTGTCCAATTGATACTTTAGCATCTAAAACTTCGTTCTGTTTTAGATACGCTTCGACATCCATCACATTCACAGCAGTTTGCTTACCAATAAAATGAACAGCATCGCCAAATGGGTATACCGACAAGCAGGCGGGCATCTTTTTCATGAGTTGAATAACCTGATAAGGATGATTGGATTTAATGCTATAAAGCGTATTCGCAAAGCCATCGATAATGGCTCGAGGCGTTCCTATTTCGAGAATTTTCCCATGTTGCATAAGCGCTAGGCGGTCGCATCGTTCGGCTTCGTCCATGTAAGGTGTTGAGACCAAAATAGTCATACCCGATTGTTTTAAATCACCCAGCATGTCCCAAAATTCGTTTCGCGAAACAGCATCTACCCCTGTTGTTGGCTCATCGAGAACCAAAAACTTAGGCTTATGAATGAGTGCGCATGAGAGTGCTAGTTTTTGCTTCATCCCGCCCGATAAATCTTTGGCTTTGCGGTTTTTAAAGGGTTCGATCTGCGAGTAGATATCTTTAATTAAATCGTAATTCTCCTGAATGGTGGTTCCAAACACGGTGGCAAAAAAATTCAGATTCTCCTCCACGGTTAAATCGCCGTACAACGAAAATCGTCCGGGCATATAGCCAGTCATGGCTCTGATTTTTTTATAATCCACCACAGGATTTAATCCCCACAGCGATATGCTACCCGAATTGGGAATCAGCAACGAAATAATGAGTCGAAACAACGTTGTTTTGCCAGCACCATCGGCACCCAGCACACCAAACAACTCGCCCTCGTTAACCGACAGCGAAAGTTGATCGACAGCTTTTACGTCGCCAAACGATTTCGATACTTGATTAACCGTTATCATTCCTTAGTTGAATTAAAAGAAACCTCGCCTGGCATACCAATTTTAACTGCGCCAGTGTTAGCCACCCGAATCTTCATGGCATACATTTGCTTCACCCGCTCCTTTTTGGTTTGAATAATTTTAGGAGTAAACTCAGCCTCCGACGAAATCCACGAAACAGTGCCTTGCAAGGCTTTGTCGGTGGTTTTATTTTCATCGATAAAAACGGTAACCACCTGTCCGATGGCAACATGAGGCAACTGATCGCCCGACACATAAGCTCTTAAATACATGTTTGAAAGGTCGGCCAGCTTAAACAGATTTTTACCAGGAGCCGCCGTTTCACCTAACTCAACAATGTTTATCAATACCGTTGCATCCATGGGCGATGTGATGATGCATTTGTTGATTTGATCGTTCAACGATTCGATTTTTGATACCACCACCGATTTTTCGGCCTCGATGGCAGGAATTTGAGTCTGGGTATTCTGAATCTGTCGCTCCATAATCTCTTTCTGGCTCAACACATCATCGAGCTGTTTTTGAGTGGCAGCCTTTTCGTTAAAGAGTGATTGGATACGCTCCACCTCGCGAACAATTTGCTTTAATTGAGCCTGTTGAACCTCTTTAGCCGAGTAAACTTTTCGCAAACCCACTTCCACCGCGTCAATTTGTGCAACCAATTGATTCTTTTGTAAATGCAACGAAAGCGTATCAATAACACAAAGCGTATCTGCTTTTTTAACCAGTTGTCCTTCCTGAGCCATTAGCTCAAGCACCTGTCCAGCCACTTGCGATGAGATTAACACATCGTTGGCTTCGAAATTACCATACGCGTCCGATTCGTGATTACCACCTGAGCAGGATGCCAAAAGCACCAAACTTCCAAAAATTACATTTTTTATCATTGTTTTGCTTTTTAAGTATCGTTATAAGTTTAATGTTGAGACGTTTATGGTTTAGGACTCCTAGCTTGTGTCTTGTTAGCACATTAACCCATTAGCAAATTAACCCATTATCTTGTGTCTACTTCGCACTTCCCCGCCAATACGCTAGTAGATTCTGGTTTTTAAGCACTTCGAGTTCACGATTAGTCAATAGTCGCTTGGCCAACTCATAACCATTTAATCGGTTGATATAGTCGGTTGAGGTAATCACACCATTTTTAAGCTGCGATATGGCTGTTGCGATAATACGACTCTGCAGGTCGACAATTTTTTTATCGCCTTCCAGAGCCACTTTTTGCTGCTCTATTTGCGAACTGAATTTTACGGCGGCCAAGTTATGCGACTGGAGAAAACTCTCCTGACCCGATTGCACCATCTCTTTTTTCATCGAAAGAATGCTTTTGTCGCGATGTGATTTCCCCCAATCGGTTATGCTCCAATTCAGGCGCAAACCCACCATGTAAAAGGTATCGAACTCATTGTTGAGCATGTTGTACGATGGATTGCCGTAACCAGCCTGTCCGAAAGCCAATAAACGCGGCATTCGTTGTTTTGAGGTGGCATTCATGGCAGCATCGAGCTGGCTGTTTTGCGCACTAAACCAATTCAGTTCCGGACGATTGAGCTGTTCCGTTGAAGCAGGAATTTCAGGAACTGTCAACACCGACTGTTCACCGATGGTTGTTGCGGTATAAATGGCTAAAACATCCTTGGCATTTTTTAGCATTAGCAAAAGCTGACTGCGTTCCTGCTCTTTTTTGGTTTTCTCAACCTCAATTAAAAGCATATCGCTTTCAAGCACTAACCCATTGGTAACTCGAGCTTGCATCTCAGTTAACCGTGCCGACAAGTCATCAATCACCAAATTCAAAATATCAATCTGACGATCGACAGACAGTGCGGTAAAATAACTCTCCATCACACTCAATCCAACCTTGTAAAGCGTGACATCGGTGTTTGCCAACGAAACTTTCAACCCCGCATTTTCGAGTTTTTTCTGAGCCGAAACAGCGCCTCCATCAAAAAGCAATTGTTTAATATCCACCACGGCTTTGTACTGATCTTTCGGAGCCATAGGAATGGTAAATGGCATTGAACCAGAGGCGACATGCGGCACATCGTTTTGCCACGAAGCTTGCCACGTTAAATCCAACTGAGGCAAGTAAGCTGTTGATAACGATTTTACTTGCAAGGCAGAAATCTTCTCTAAAACCTTACTATCCATTGCATTGGGATAGTGCTTTTTTGCCTGAGAAATACAAGTATCCAGATTTAGTGATTGCCCCCAAAGCAGCCCTCCTGATACCATAAAAGCAATAAAAAAAAGTAAACGGTTCATATTTATTTATTTTAATATGCTGGTTATTTTAGTATCAAGATATGAGACACAAGATGTAAGATTCATTATGAAGGATGGAAAAGAAATTACTACTAGTTTGAGTATCAAGTTTCGATACTCAAATCTTGCTACTTATGTCTCATGTCTTGCATCTCATTTCTAGCTACTTTTTTTCAACAAACAACGCCCGACTCACAAACCCATAAACGCTATCCACACGCTTCGCCAAAAATGCATCGAATGCCTCTGTATTATTTTGCCAAAACACCCTTTGCATCATGGGACGCGAGGCAAACGGAAAGATACAAAGCGACATGATGTTGATAATCACCTCGCGCGGATCCATTTGAATCATTGTTCCTTGATCCATTTCAAGACGAATCATCTCCACTATCATTTCAGGCTCTACACCTGATTGGCGCAAAAGCGATTCAATTCTTACAGGGTTGCGTTGCAACTCATTCAATACAAATATTGGTAAATAAGGCCGCTTTAAAAGCATCCCGATATATAGTTTTATAAATAGTCGAATAAACTCTTGAGCCGAAGTAAGATTGAGCAACTCACTTTTTAATTGAGGTGAGAATTGCGAAAACGCTTCGCTAAAAATCTCATCAAACAAATTCTCCTTTGATGTAAAATAATAGTGCAACAAGGCTTTGTTGATATTTGCCCGATTGGCAATCTCCTGCATGCGAGCGCCATCTAATCCTTTTTCGATAAACACATCGCGCGCCGCGTTCAATATCAACATCTTCGTCTCCTGATGAGCTTCACTTGGTATAGAAACCATTGTATTCGATTAATTTTAATTCATTATAACATCAAACTGCATTTAACCATTTGGTTAAACCAAGTGGTCAAAGTAAATGAATTTTTTCGAATTAACCAAATGGTTAACTTTTTATTTTAAAAAAATAAAAATATATTAATGAAGAATATGATTAGAATATAGTAAAGTGAAAGAATTGAATGAATGATCGTAAGTTGAAATTAAAATCATTAATAGTGTAAACCAATTTTAATTTTAAATTAATTGTTTTAACTTTTATCGTGAATAAATAAAATTCAATAAAAAACAGAGATGTAAAAAAAATTCCACTAAAATTTGTAACAAATGGTAATGAAATCAAGTATTAAATCATGCATTTAAAATGTGTTAGACGGTAATTGAAATAGATAAAATGTTTGAGAACAATAAATGAAGATCGGATGAGGCGAAACATTTACACAGATATTATTTACATATGCTTTATAACAATAGTATTACAAAGTTTTATTTGTAATACAAACAATGGGAGTAATATCAATGCGACCGATCATGAAATGTTGTTTGACAACTACTCAATTATTCATTCCGTACACGACACCTTGCAAAGTGATAGTCACCAATCAATTTCAGGATTAGATAGCGTTGTTATTCTGGACAACTTAAAATGGCACCTTAAAATTGATTCACTTACTCAACTTTTCTCTCAATTGTCGAATATTGATTCCTCTCAATTAAAACTCATGCAGTCGAACCTCGATAGCATTCAACTTCAATACAATCAACTGCTTAATAAAATAGATAGACCCAATCTTCAATCCGATACAGATAGCGCAAATACACTAACTCTCAATAAGAACATAGCGAGTCAACAAGCACTAATGTATCAATTAGATAATTTACAAATAAAAGCTAAGTCGTTAATACAACAAAATATCACTATTAATGACGATTTATTAATTAATGAAAGACCAATAACTGTATCTGACACAAATATTGTATCAATCAGAACTGAAAACCAAGCTAATACCATACAACCTGAGATTTCATCGATGCCTTCCGATTCGACTGTGGATATTCAAAACCAAAGGATCATGGAAGCCTTTTACACCAGAGATTTCACGTACTTGCGTTCACTGATTACCGGATTTGATAAAGAGTCGTTAAAACAAAGTTGGAATCAATACCAACAAGTTGAACTTGATACAATACGAACTGAATCTCCTGAATTGTTAGCTGTTACTGAATCCGAGCCCATTCAACAAAAACCCAGTATTGACAAAAAGACCCAATCTACAAAAACGAAAAAACCAATTAACAATAATAAAAAAATTGCTGAAAAGAAAAGTAGCTTAGCAAAAAAAGGAGTGTTATTGATCGACTTAGTTCATAATGAACAAATTAGTCAATTATTCAATGCCGACAGTATGGGAATTGAGTTTGCTGTTCAGATTTTTGCCAGCAGAGTTCCATTGACCGACGAGTATATTAATCGAAAATACAAAGGCAAATGGCCTGTAAAAGTTCGAGAGGAAGAGGGTTGGTATAAATATCAAGTTGGGTTTACTGCAACCTATGGCGAAGCTAGAGCAATTAGAGATACCAGTGAAATTCCAAAAGCCTTTATTGTTCCATATTCGAACAACCAAAAATTGATCTTATGGGAAATCATTAAAAACAAACTCATTAAATCAAAACAACAACTACAATCCATCGCACCTAAAATTGAAACAGATGCCCTGTTGTTTGTTGTGCAGATAGCAGCTAGCAGAGAACGTTTAACCGATGGTTATCTAAAAAAAATCTACTCGGGAAATAAAGAGGTTCGAGAAATTAAAGAAGACAATTGGTTTAAATATCAAATCGTTTTGAATGAGTCGTTTCAATCGGCAAAAGAGTTTTGGAAAACGAACAACATAAAAAATTCATTTATTGCAGCTTATCTAAATGGAGTTAAAACACCAATGAATGAAGCAATTAGCAAAAGTAAAAACAGTGTGAAAAAATAACTACTATGAAAACATCTACGTATTCGGGATTTTTTAGATTATTATTAAAAACCCTACTAATTGTGAGTATTACATCGTGTGTTAACTTAAAAAAGGTTGAGTTAATGCAGAAAAAAACAATTACTGACTATAATCAGGAAATTGAAAACTCTCGTCAGGCTGAATATCAAATTAATTCGGGTGATCATTTGTATATTAAAGTGTTTAGTTCCGATTTAAAGACAAGCAAAATGTTTCAAACGGACTTTCCCGAACTGATGAATGCCTCATACATTTACTTAAACTCATATAAAGTAAACGCTCAAGGGTTTGTGAATTATTCGTTTGCAGGACAAATTGATGTGAAAGGATTAACCATTCCTGAGGCACAAGATACTATTAAAACCAAATTAGGCGAATACTACAAAGACATAAATGTATATGTTAAACTGGTAGGTTTTAATATTACCATTTTAGGTGAAGTAAAATCGCCGGGGACATTCACCATTGACAAAGAACAAATTACATTGCTTCAAGCATTAGGAATGGCTGGCGGAGTAACTGATTATGCCCGAGCGAATCAAGTAACACTCATTCGTAAAAGTCCCAATGGCAAAATAGTTAAACAATTAGACATTACTGATAATGGACTACTTAAATCGGAGTACTTATATTTACTTCCCGATGATGTAATTTATATAGCTCCTCGTACTGCCAAATCATTTGCATTTGATAAATTCCCATATGGAATTGCATTTGGAATACTATCGGTTGGGCTATCGGTTTTTGCCATATTTAAATAAATATGGATACCACAGGAAATAACACCAATGACGCATCGCAATATTTATCGGTATTCCTAAAAGGACTAAAATATTGGCCTTTAATTATAATATCGCTGGTAGTTTCATTAACCATTGCTTACATACAAAATGAAATTACAGTACCTCTGTACGAAGTAAATACAACTTTACTGATACAGGAAGATAAATCAATTAATACCGAATCATTAATTGGAATAGCAGGAATTACGGGTCCAAATCAAAAAATAAAAAATGAGATTGGAATACTAAAATCCAATGAAATGCTCATGCGCACCATTCGAAAACTCGATTATGAGGTGGGTTATTTTACAGAAACAAAGTTTAAACGAATTCGGATATATCCTCCGAGAAATTACTACATACAACTAAATCATAATCATTTACAACCAATAAACGTTTTTTTCAATCTTCAACAAATTTCCGATTCGGTTTTTCGAATTCAACTCAATGAGCAGCCTGTTCAACTGTTTTCTTTTACGCAAAACAAATCGGCTGCTTATACTAATTTTTCATTAGATACCACGGTTGTTTCGGGTCATTTATTTGAGTTACCAGAGTTGGCATTTACCATTATAGCATTAACACAGCCTTCATCTAGGGAAGATAAAAACTCCAGTTTTGTTATTCGATCACCTTATTATCTGACTTCTTTATATAATCAATTTAGGGTAGATGATGATAATACATCTTCAATAATAACCATTACACTGCAAACCGATAACGTTGAACGAGGATGTCGATTTTTAAATACGCTTACCTCGCAATATCTTGGAAAAGGGGTTGAACGTAAGAACAAAATAGCTAGTAATACTATTGACTTCATCGACAGTCAATTGTCAGAGGTATTTGATTCGTTGCACTATTCCGAAACCACAATCCAAGATTTCATGTCCGAAAGAGGCGGTGTTGAGCTATCGCAAACCTCACAAGACTTTTACACCCAGTATCAGGAGTTGAAAAACAAAGAACGCCAGATAAAACTCAAAATCAACTATTTTGAGTACCTGAAAAAATACATAAAAGAGAATCAAACACTCAATGAAGTTGTTTTACCTGCATCGCTGGACATCGACAATCAACACATACAAAACCTTATCGATCAATTGTTTCAATCCTATCTCGATAAAAGCGACTTAGAACTAAGAACTGTTCGGGAGACACCCATGCTCAATTCTAAAAAACAAGAGATTGAAACGCTAAAAACCAATTTAAGCACCAATGTTAACGCTGCCATTCAAGCAACAAAATTTGAGTTGTCGCAATTGAATCATGATTTGGAGAACATCCAAACACACATGAGTAAAATGCCTAAAGCCAAGCAGCAATTTTCGACCTTAGAACGCAAGTACAAGGTAAATGAAACACTTTACACATTTTTATTAACCCGTCGTTCGGAAATGGAGATTATGAAGGCTTCGAACATACCAGTGAACGAAGTCCTTAATTATGCTCAGCCTGAAAATGCACGTATGATCGAACCAATTGCTAAAAGCTATTACATGAAAGCGTTAACATACGGGTTAATGATTCCGCTAGCATTAATTGCCTTTTTTGTTTACTTTAACGATAAGCTCACTGATAATGATGAAATACCAAAATCAGACAATGTCTCTATCTTAGGTCATATTATTCACAACAAGTATCCTGCATCCTTTGTTATTAGCGAACATCCTCGATCATTAGTCGCCGAGTCGTTTCGGACGGTAAGAGCTGCATTTAATTTTATACCCACACAAAATTCAGATGATCCGGAAGCCAGTCAGGTTGTAATGATTACCTCGACTAACATGGGTGAAGGGAAAAGTTTTATATCGCTAAATTTGGCCGCAAGTTTTGCTTTAAACAATCAAAAAGTAGTTGTTTTAAGCTTTGATATGCGAAAACCAATGATTGAAAACTATGTAGGCGTAAATGATAAATCAACCAATGGATTAAGCTTGTATTTAGCCGGGAAATGTTCAATAGAAGATATAATTAAGCCCACTCCCATTCAACACCTATCATTTATAACTTCGGGTCCTATTCCACCGAATCCGGCAGAACTCATAAATGCAACGCAGAAAATTAACGACTTATTTATTGCTCTAAAAAAGGAGTACCGTTACATATTTATTGATACCCCACCTGTTGGACGCGTGGCAGATGCGCTACTGCTGTCTCAACATTCAGACATCAACATTTTAATTGTACGACACAACTACACACGCATTCGATTATTAAAGAGTATCTTAAACGATTTAGAAAAACGTCAATTAAAAAACTTAAACCTCATTGTCAACGACATAAGCATATCAAAAAACAGCTTAGGTTATGGCAAAGGATATGGCTATGGTTATGGTTATGGATATGGCTATCAAGAATCGTGATTAAACAGAATAAAATACCAACCAAAAATCATATAAAACAGGCTCAACATCATTATTCATTGATGTTGAGCCTGTTTATTTTTACGATGGTTATGCTCTTAAAAATCGAGATTCCTATCGTTTCGACATCATGGCTGCAATGCCACCCCCATTTTTAACATTGGTAAATCCTCTCGACATCAGAATCTGCTGTGCATAGGCCGATCGAGCTCCCGAAGCACAATAAACGATTATTTCACGCGATTGATTACTCCCTAAATCGAACTTATTTTGCATGATATCGTCCAAAGGCATGTTTACGGCGTTGGGAAATGCACCACCCCTAAATTCACCTGGAGTTCGAACATCCACAACAATAAGTGCGTTTGATACGTCCGTTTCTACTTCAGCTTCAGTCTTTTGCACTTTCTCCTCACTACCCAACACCTTATCTTCGACTGGCAATATATTTATTGATAAATGTTTAAAACCAACGGTTATGGCTTGGCGCTGCAACGAAGTATGTCCTCCCGAAATATTGACAACATCGTTGAATCCAGCACCTACCAAAGTGCGAAGTGCTTGATGACCTTTTTTACCCGTCTCATCGTAAACAACAATCAATCTATCAGTTGGAATAGCCTCCACGTTTTCTGATAGAAGTTCCAATGGAATATGAGCTGCTCCCTTAACATGGCTCTTTTCATACGCAAACACATCGCGAACATCAATAAACAAAGGTTTTTGTCGCTCTATAAAAGCATCTAATTCCGATACTGTTAACGACTTACTGAATCCTGACATCCTATTCTCGGCCACATATGCCGCCATATTAACCGCATCGTTTGCCGTGCCAATTGGAGGCGAATAGGCAAAATCAATATCAGCCAGTTCACTTACCGTTAGT
Source organism: Bacteroidales bacterium (assembly GCA_038212305.1). GTDB lineage: Bacteria > Bacteroidota > Bacteroidia > Bacteroidales > Marinilabiliaceae > JBBQUP01. The sequence goes on along the minus strand of JBBQUP010000062.1, from coordinate 2,591 downwards.
TTGGCAGCTGTAGCAGTAGCTATGATATCCAAACGTTTATCAGCCCCTTTATATCCAGCTGTTTGTCCGCCTAAAATAACGCCCGTTTTACGATCGAAAACAACCAAAACCGACACCGTTTCGGCACCCGGATAATAAGATGTGTGATGCTCTTTATGCACCACCACCGCATCGGCATCCATACCCAAAGCTCGAGCTTGCTTTAACGACAATCCTGTAATTCCAGCCACAGCCTCAAAAACCCTCACAACCGATGTTCCTATTGATCCTTGATACTTATGATTTCCGCCCAGAGCATTTTCGGCAGCAATTCGTCCCTGACGATTAGCAGGACCAGCCAACGGAATGCGCACTTTTTTACCATTCACCCTGTGTTCAATCTCAACCATATCACCGGCGCCATAAATATTAGCATCCGATGTTTGTAGCTGATCGCTTACCAATAAGCCACCAGCTTCACCAATTTCTAAACCCGCATCAATGGCCAGTTGCAAAGTTGGACGAACGCCAATGGAAAGCAACACCATATCGGCTTTGAGCGAAGTTCCGTTATCGAGCTTCACCGAATTCGATTTAATTTCAGTAACGCTGGCACCCGTATGCACACCAACGCCATAAGCATGCAATTCGCGTTCAATAAAACCAGCAGTTTCGGCTTCCATAATGGCCATCACATGAGGCATCATCTCTACCACATCAACATTAAGGCCTCGTTTAACAAGGGCTTCAACCATTTCTAATCCAATAAATCCACCGCCTACTACAACGGCATGTTTGGGTGATTTCTCTTCGAGATAGTTAGATATTTTATCCATGTCGCCCAAAGTCCACAGTGTAAACACATGATCGTTATCGGCACCCGGTAACGTTGGTTTAATGGGGCGTCCGCCCTGAGCTAATATCAACTTGGTATATTCGAACGATTTGGTTTCGCCACTGCGACTGTCGATGGTTTTTACAACGTTAGCATCCCTATCAATGGATGACACCAACGTGTGTGTATGCACCTCAACGCCATACTGATCGTTAAAACTCTCGGGACTTTGCAAGATAAGCTTCGAGCGACTTTTTATATCTCCAGCAATGTAATAAGGTAATCCGCAATTGGCGAACGAAATATCTGGACCTGCTTCTAGCATGGTAATTTTAGCATCTGGCGAAACTCTTCGCGCTTTAGCAGCGGCAGTTGCGCCTGCGGCAACCCCTCCTATTATTACTATTTTTTCCATTTTTATAGTGTTTCTATTTTTTAAAGTTATAACCTCATCCTATTTTATGATGATTTGATACCAACAAAATTACATCATAGAACAAATAGATTCGCTTTTGTTTCATTGAACCCTATCGGCCTTTGAGTTAATTTGCCTCAACTTTTTTATTAATTAAGGTCTCTAAGAAAACACATCATTTCCCCTGCGCACACCCTCTGACTCCCTAAAGGAATAATTGCCAACCCGCTGGTGTGTAGCAGATTCCCCTTTAGGGGCCAGGGGTAACAATGAAGACGTTTTTAAGATATATAGTGTTTTCTTAGTAACATTAATTAGGCTCTGCTGAAAGCTTAAGCAGCTTGATTTTATATTTTTTCCGTAGGGAATTAATATCAATAGAGAATCTAGTAAGCTTGATTTGTTCCCCGTAGGGGATTAACATACATATAGAATAATCCCTACGGGGAACAAATTATCTCATCATCCATATTCTATTGGTATTTATCCCCTCCCGGGGAATTAAAAAAACTAATAAGTCAAAGGCTTATGTATTATTTTCTCTTTTCCTTTGCATTTGGCTTCTATAAACACCAAGTAATTTAATTGTAATTGTATGAAATAATACTTTTACAGCAGACCCTAATTAATTGGCTATATATAACACGACATTATTTCCAATGAAGTACTTATAATCCTATCTTTGAAAATGATAATTGATTATGCTCAATATGAAACCGATTACTGAAACCGATAGCGACTTTATTTGCGAGCTGCAAGCACCTTGTTTTCAACTGCTTTCGCCAGAGGAGATAGCACTTGTGCAGACAAGCAAAACACAGGTGCAATTCCGCAAAGGCGATAACCTCACCAAACAAGGTACATTTGCATCATATGTGTTATTTGTTGTAAAAGGACTGGCCATTCAATACATCGAGAGCGACCATACCAAGAGTTACAACCTACGGATAATTCAGTCGGGGGAATTTGTAGGGCTATCGTCGGTATTTTCAACCAACACCTTTAATTACTCGTCGGTAGCCATAACCGATTGCCATGTGTTTTTGGTTGAGAAATCGGCCATTTCGCAAATCATTGCAACAAATGGCAACTTCGGACTGGGCTTAATACGACGATATTCGGAGCAAAACGTTAACCTATACGATACCTTGCGAAAAGTGATGTACAAGCAAATGAATGGCCGCATGGCTGATGCATTGCTATATATCGATGGATTTAAAATTCCAATAGTCCGTTAGATTTTAAGCGGCAATTTTGCCGTATTCCAATAGTTCTTTGACAATTTTTTGATTTTTAGCAGTGTTTGGATTAATAGCAAACCTGCACATAAATCGTTCGAGCATCAATGTATTGTTGTACAAT
>JBBQUP010000061.1:0-22408 GCA_038212305.1 Bacteroidales bacterium | reverse complement strand
TATTGGCACTTGGGTTACCCCCTATATACCCTTACAAGATAATCATCATAGAGTAAATTACAAACATTTAAAAGAACTATTTTTTCCAATACTCCAATAAAATAAAGCCTTTCAGAAGATTCCTTAACTAAACGACATTGAGATATAATTATAAAAAGTAGCGACCAATTGCTCGCCATTATTACCGATATAGTAAGCGTAGCAACCATTGAGTCTGGGCAGGCGAAAATATTTGAAAAAGAAACTAACCTCAATGCAATTTGCAATCTTCTGAACGAACAATTTAAATTAAAAGCAGAAAAGCAAAACATTAGTCTATGCCTAAAAACTGCTTTGCCCGATAACGAAGCACTTGTTAAAACCGACGAAACAAAACTGACGGAAATATTATCGAATCTAATTAGCAATGCAATTAAATTCACAAAACAAGGCTATGTCAATTTTGGTTACTGTATCAAAGGTGAGAACATCGAGTTTTATGTTGAAGATACAGGGATAGGGATTCCTGCCGAAATGCACAACGAAATATTTAAACGTTTCAGCCAAATCGAAACCGAAACAACACGTCAATATGGTGGTTCAGGATTGGGGTTATCGATCTCAAAAGCTTATGCCGAATTGTTGGGTGGCAAAATGTGGCTAACATCCAAAATAGAGGAAGGGGCTACATTTTACGTTACCATTCCTTACAAAAAAAAACAAATCAGATAAGCCAGTTGCTTGCACCACCTGCTGATATACATATCGAATGCGAACAGCAAAAAATCCTGCTTATTGCCAAAAAGGTTTTAATTTTCGAGATTAAAACATAACAAGCCGATAATATATTCAGTTAAACCAGATACATTCAAAACAACTGATTGATAGTTAATCAATCGATACGATTGACTTAATTTTTCAACTATCTGTTATGTAATGTCTCTAAGAAAACACATCATTTCCCCTGCGCACACCCTCTGACTCCCTAAAGGGAGAATTGCCAACCCGCTGGTGTATAGCACATTCCCCTTTAGGGGCTAGGGGTAACAATGAAGACGTTTTTAAGATATATAGTGTTTTCTTAGTAACACTATGTAATGTAAATTACTAATCTTTGTCTTGATACTTGAGACTAAAAATCTCACTACTCATTAATTATGCGAATTCTATTTAAAACAGCATCGCCATGCAGTATTTTCTCTGATAGCGACTTGATGGTTTCCGTTTTAACTATCTCAAAAAACCCATCGCGCACACCCTTATATTTTTCATGCAATGGACAGGGGTTTTCGTTATTACATTGCTTTAAGCCAAAAGCACATTTATGAAAACAATCATCACCTTCAACGACATGAATTACATCGAACAAAGTTAAGTTCGACTGGTTGTCACTAAAAAAGAATCCACCACCACGACCTTTCATTGAATCGACTAACTTATTTTTGGTAAGTGTTTGGAGAATTTTAGCAGTATAGGCTTCAGGGGCTTCAATTTCTTGAGCAATCTCAGTAACTCCAGGTCTCTTTTGTTCCCAATTTCGCAATTGCACAAAAACTAAAGCCCTAATGGCATACTCAGTACTTTTCGATAGCATCGTTTATTTTTTTATCAGTTCAGTTTCCAAAAGTAGAGCTTTCTTAAACAAAATATTGTTTTCTAAATGAATATGTCGATGTAGGTCGTTCTCAAAATCCTTTAAGGTTTGATAGGTTACTCGATAAGTACCGCAGCCATCGGGTGGGCACGTATATGAAGATGTAAGCGCAGAAATTTTTTCAAAACGCTCCCCTTCGGTTAGGTGTTCTTCATTCAATAAATCAATGGTTGCAATTGCATCTCCCATTTTTAAGTTACCACCTTCATTTTTGTATTTCGCCATCTTTCGGATATAAGGAAAAAGAATCAACTCTTCTTTTTTCATGTGAGCACTTAAATTTTGAGCAGCACCATCAAACAATTCTTTTACTTCAAAAAGCTCTGAATGCTTTGCTCCATGTACATCGCATAGCTTATGTAATTTCTGTTGAAGAAATGGAATATTCTCATTTACGTAGGTATGGTGCCGTTTTTCAATGTAATCACAGAGTTCATTCAATTCTAGTGCGTCAATATATTTAGAATCGGGGTCGTTCAATTGAACCAACGCCTCTAATTCAGGGACTAATTGATTAATGTCTACTTTCGATTTTTTACAAGCTTCATCTAAGCTTATACCTCCTCCACAGCAAAAATCGATGTTGTGTTTATTAAATATCTGTGCAGTTTTAAAATTGGCTTTTACAATTTCCCCAACGCTAGTATTAATATTTATCTCCATGACAATTGTTTTTTTGTTTCTACAAAGATAGAAATATTTTTATAAAAAGACATTGATGTCCTTTTGTAAAATTTGTTTTATATTTGTTTTTATAAATTTTATAAACAGATAAACTATGAATACAAAAAGACTTTGGATTGGATTTACTTTAGTAATGGTTATTTCGTTTGGAATACTCGGTTACTATGGGCGAGAAATTTATCGAGAAGCCCCACCCATTCCTGAAAAAGTAGTTACAAGCGATGGAACAGTACTTTTTACTGGTCAGAACATTAAAGATGGTCAAAATATTTGGCAATCTATGGGTGGTCAGGAAGTTGGAACTATTTGGGGGCATGGGGCCTACCTTGCACCTGATTGGACTGCTGACTGGCTACACCGCGAAGCTGTTTATATTCTCGAACGATTTGCGCAAGCTGAATTTGCGACCGAGTATGATAAGCTTGATAAAGAAAAACAAGCCATGCTTCAGATTAGGCTTCAAAAAGAGATGCGAACCAACACCTACGACAAAGAAACCAAAACCTTGCACCTATCCGAACTTCGTGCCGATGCTATTAAAGCTGTGGGCAGTCATTACAAAGGATTATTTATGAATGGTGCAGAACAAGCTAACTTGCGCGAAGCCTATGCCATACCTGCAAATAGTATAAAAGATGCGGATAGAATGGCCAAGATGAATAACTTTTTCTTTTGGGCGACATGGGCTACAGTAACCCAACGACCTGGACAAGATATTACTTATACAAACAATTGGCCAGCCGATAAATTGGTGGCTAATGAACCCACAGGTTCATTGTTGCTTTGGACAGGGTTTAGCGTTATTGTTCTTTTGGGTGGGATTGGGTTATTGGCGTGGTATTACGCTACCAGAAGAAAAGAGGATGATGAAAATATTTTTGTGCCAGAGGTTAATCCACTTTCAGGAGTTAAGCAAACGCCATCAATGAAGGCAACGCTAAAATATTTTTGGGTTGTAACAGCACTTATCTTAGTTCAAATTATTATGGGCGTTATCACAGCACATTATGGTGTAGAAGGAAATGGATTTTATGGATTACCTCTTGCAGAGATTTTACCCTATTCGATTTCAAGAACGTGGCACATTCAATTGGCAATATTCTGGATAGCTACTTCGTGGTTGGCAACGGGTTTATTTATTGCACCTGCTGTTTCTGGCAAAGAACCTAAATTTCAAAAACTGGGTGTAGATATTCTATTTGGTGCATTGTTAGTCATCGTTCTTGGCTCATTGGCAGGGCAATGGATGGGCGTAATGCAGAAATTAGGGTTAGCCGAAAATTTTTGGTTCGGACACCAAGGCTATGAGTATGTCGATTTAGGTCGTTTCTGGCAAATATTCCTTTTCCTTGGATTATTTATTTGGTTGTTTTTAATGGGAAGAGCCTTAATGCCTGCTTTAAAAGAAAGTAACGAAAACCGTCATTTGCTTCTAATGTTCTTGATTGCATCCATTGCCATTGCTTCATTTTATGGTGCGGGGTTAATGTGGGGTCAACAAACACACCTTTCCATTGCAGAATATTGGAGATGGTGGGTCGTTCACCTATGGGTTGAAGGATTCTTTGAGGTATTTGCGACCGTAGCCATCGCATTTTTATTTGTCCGTATGCAATTATTAAAAGCAAGTGTTGCTACATCAAGTGTTCTTTTCTCAACCATTATTTTCCTATCGGGAGGAATTCTTGGAACATTCCATCATTTATATTTTGCAGGTACACCAACAGCAGTATTAGCGCTTGGTTCAACATTTAGTGCTTTAGAAGTAGCACCACTTGTATTTATGGGTTTTGAGGCGTATCATAACTTAAAACTTAGTCGGGTAAAGAATTGGGTAAATGCCTACAAATGGCCTATATACTTTTTTATTGCCGTAGCATTTTGGAATTTATTAGGAGCAGGAATATTCGGATTCCTAATAAATCCACCTATTGCACTTTACTACATGCAAGGTTTAAACACAACTCCAGTTCATGGACATACAGCCATGTTTGGCGTTTATGGCATGCTGGGAATAGGTTTAATGCTATTCGTATTGCGAGACATGGATTTAAAAGTTGAATGGAAAGAAAAACCAATTAAAATAGCGTTTTGGTCATTAAATATTGGATTGTTGTTAATGGTACTAATTAGTGTTTTACCTGTTGGTTTAGCACAAACTGTCGCCAGCGTAAAATATGGATTATGGTATGCTCGCTCAGCAGAATTTCTTGGCACGCCATTATTGGAAACTTTTCGCTGGCTAAGAGTATTTGGTGATACTATTTTTGCAGTTGGTGCCTTATTTCTGGCATGGTTCATATTTGGATTAAAAGGAGGATGGTCCATTAAGAAATAAGAGAATGATTTTTAGGCGTTAAAAAGTCTGGCAAAATTTGTCAGGCTTTTTTTTGAAATTTAATTTACAACAAAACAAAACAGTTGTTTTGAATACTAAGGTCTAAGACCTATTTATTGGTTTTTGTTTATGCTATGTATAAGATGATTCGCTAAAATAAAATACGACACTATTTCCTATGAAGCACTTATGCTTAAACAAAAAAACTTTCAAAATCGCATCATTCGAAACACAATTCGTTTTTATATATGCGCCCATAACTTCCATTAGTAGATTCAATTCTCATATTTTAGCGCATCTGATATTTAAAAACAAAAACAATTAAGTGTGAATTATGTAACTAATAAGAGGAATTGTGTAACACAAATATTATTGAAGTTACTGACCTTTGAAGAGTAAAATTTAAAGTCAAATCATATTAATAATTAATTTAAAATTCAACGTCATGGGAAACTTACTTTATGTTATCGCAGTCATATTAATCATTGCATGGTTAATTGGATTTATTGGTTACAGCGTTGGAGGCATTATTCACGTTCTTCTGGTTATTGCAATTATCGCCATAGTAGTTAGGGTAATTCAGGGTAGAAGTAGTTAGCAAAACCTTCATTTTGCTAATTCTTATCTAAATAGTTTTTATATAATAGACTATGAGCCAAACCACATTTTAATCTAAATTTAGATATGTTGAAATTTGCAAGCCTATTCGCGGCACTACTATTTTTCACGAATTGCTCTCATAAATTGTCAAGTTATCATCTTAAAGATTACAAATCGATAGAACGAGTTAGAATTGGAATGCCTTTGGATGCAGCTATAAAAATTGCTAACAAAAATTATTTTGTCGAAAAATCGAGGAGAATAACATCTGCTAATGATGATGATGATTATGAATACACTGCATATTCGGATAAAACTAAAAAAGAACCCTTGTTTACATTCGATCAGGGGTATGATAAACAAACTTCAGATAACGTATTTCGGTTAATTATTAAAAGTCCAAAATATTACACTCAAGAAGGCATTTGCGTTGGAATGAGTATGAAGGATTTAAAAGAGAAAGCTCAATTAAAGTCAGCTAATTTTAACTATGATGATGGATTATATATTATCTCAGATAAATTCGATGGAGGATATTGGATGGATATTAAAAAATATAGCACATACAATTTTGAAGAACCTCAAATAAATGCTTTGCCTGAGGAGATGAAAATAAAAGCGATCATCATTTTTTAATTCGTGGACTGCCACACGATTGCATCGTGTGGCAGTAATGAGTATCATCAAACAATTAAAACTTAAACAAATGAATTTTAAAGCATTAGGAATTATCATAGCCATAATTGGCATACTGATGATTGTGTATACTGGTTTCAATTATGTAACCAAAGAAAAAGTAGTTGATTTAGGTCCTATAGAGATCCAGTCAGAAAAAAATCATCCGGTGCAGTGGTCGCCCATTGTTGGCGCAGTGCTACTTGTTGGCGGCATTGTAGTTTTTGTTACCAGTAAAAAAGGCTAACAACTAATAATAAATAACTTAAGATATATATTTATGCCTTTACTTACTGTTTTACTCGTAATTATTATTGTTGGTGTTGTACTTTGGCTAATCAATTCATTCATTCCTATGGCTAGTACCATCAAATCAATTCTTAATATTGTGGTTGTTATAGTGCTTGTTGTTTGGCTTCTAAAGGTTTTTGGCCTATTAACAAGCTTAACTAGTCTTCATATATAGTCATTGCAAAAAAAAGCAGGAATTTTTCTGCCGACACGAATATGAAAAAGTAAAGCCACGAATTCACGAATATTAAATAAATGTCGTTTAATTAAGACGAAGGTATTTTCATTCCCCCGAAGGGGGTGAATTTCGATAACCATGGGTTTCACCAGCGGTTATCGAAATTCAAGCCTTTCAGACCTTAACTAAACGACATTAAATATTAAATTACAAATTACAAAGGTAGAAAACTCCAAAGCATACGATTATGGATGGCTTTACCACTCTTTGAATTTTAAGGAGACAGTTAAATAACACTAACTATGACTGCAAGCAGTCATACTCACGAATAATTGTATTCGTGAATTAACTCCGTCGATCTTCGATACGTGGTTTTCTATTAACCTTTATTTTAAACAAATTTTAATGTCTCAAAGTAGAATTAATAAATAAACAGAAACAATGAATCTGAAAAGAATCTTTGGAGCCTTACTAACCGTTCTTGGAATTGGTGCACTTATTTTTGCATCAGTCATTTATGTTAATTCGCAAGGGAATAATGATATTAAGGCACTTATAATTTATGGATTACTTGGTCTGTTATTTTTCATTGCAGGGATCAGTTTGGTTCGTACAACAAAAGATGAGTCATAAAGTAGAATCCATATTAAAAAATTGAAATCCATGCAAGTATATGTTACCCGTAAACAATTCATATTTTCTCCAGATCCATCCAGAGTAATAGCCAGGTTCTTAAAAATCAGCGGCGAAAGGTCTGCCAATATAATAAGATATGTTTTGGCAATGCCTGAAAATGAAGTAACCAATACCCTGAACCAATTACTGAGAGGTTTCTCGCGACGACATCGAAATATTTCTCGCATATTTGAAGATCATTTTGCACGGTTAGCCCCTATATTTGATCAAATTGAAGTAAATGAAGCAGATTTGAGCACTTCTCAAAAAGCGTTGATTGGCTCCTATTTTACCATGGAATATTCCATTGAATCAGCCGCTTTTTTTAATCCTTCGGTGGTTGAGGATCCAGACCAATCGGGCATAAGACCAGATGAAAAGAGAGTGATTTTCAGCTTTCGAGCAACAGGAGAAGGTCACATCTCATCGGTGGTTTTCCGGTCGGGAATTATCGACCGAAATAACAATCTGACCATTGAGCCCGTTGGCAAAATGCTGGCTGAAGCCGAAAAAATCAAACGAAATACTTATGATAAAAAATTATTCAGAGAAAAACTGGATGATTTCTACGATGGGAAAAAGCTTATCTCTCCAGATTTTATTTTCGATAATTTAGGCGATAGTTTCACTTATGGCGAATTGATGAAGCATCTCTCGACCGCCATAAAAAACCCCGAAATATCAGAAAATCAGGTTAAAATAATAAATCAAATGATGGGGCTTGCTTCGTCGCATTACGAGATTCATTTCTCCATCGACTCGGCCATTTCCGAAAGAGTTATATTCCCCGTATCAGCCACCGAACAAAAGGGGATTGAAGATGCTCGGTTTGTGAAATTTACTGACGACAATGGCGATATTACTTATTACGGAACTTACACAGCATACGATGGGATAGATATTTTGCCTAAACTCATCAGCACCAAAGACTTTTACAACTTTAAGATGTTGCCCATAAACGGCGAGTTGGCTAAAAACAAAGGTATGGCTCTGTTCCCCAGAAAGATAAATGGTAAATATGTGATGCTGTGCCGTATGGATGGAGTAAATAATTACATTGCCTATTCCGATAGCATTAATATTTGGCGCGAAGCCAAATTGTTGCAGCAACCGAAATACCCTTGGGAATTGGTGCAAATTGGCAATTCGGGCTCGCCCATTGAAACCGAAGACGGATGGCTGGTGATTACCCATGGCGTTGGTCCAATGCGGGAATATACACTAGGAGCATCGTTGTTTGATCTTGAAAACCCAGAAACTGAGATTGGACGGTTAAACCGCCCTTTGATGATGCCCAACGAATCGGAACGTGAAGGTTATGTGCCTAATGTTATTTATTCATGTGGTTCAATCGTTCACCGTGAGGATTTGGTTCTACCATATGCTATGTCCGATCATTCGTCATCGTACGCAACAATAAATTTAAGAGAACTGCTCGATGTATTGAAAGCCTCAGGGAAAACTGCTTAGTCTTTGCAAGAAAGCTCCAAATATTACGTTATTCTCATTTTGAAAACAGTCATTCACAAAAGTTAACTACTTGATTTTAAAAACCTCGAAAGCCTTGTCTTTAAAGCCTTCTTGTCAAAGACAGCGAAAAGTGTAGTTTTCTTGCTGGCACTACTTAAAATTATATCATAAATCAATTTTGTTTAGCTAGCATTATTTTCTGCATTGGCTTTGCCAACGTTGTGTTAATTAAGGCATAGCTTATTCAGATAGTTAATTGTAATAGAATGGAATAATACTTTTTCATAAGACCCTAAGTATTCATTGCACTGAATGTGTGAATCATGCAACTCTTTGTCGGAATTATGTAACGCTTTGCCTATCAAGTTTACTGACCTTTGTAATGTAAAGACACATTCACCCTTAAAACTAAAAAAATGAATATGACAGAAGTTCACGGAAATTGGAATGAATCAAAAGGCAAACTCAAACAGAAATTTGCGATGTTGACTGATGATGATGTACTGCTTGCAGAAGGCCAGGAAGAGGAAATAATGGGGAAGCATCAAATCAGGCTTAGCAGAACAAAGGAAGAATTGCAGAAAATTATTGCAACACTGTAAGCTGATTGGTTTATAATAGGTCAGCCTAACAAATCTTTGCAAAAAACATTGCACTGCTTGATAACGCATTCGTTACTACCCTTAACCACTAGAGGCAAAATTTTTAAAAACTATTGGGTTGCAACTCCCTTTGGTAAGTAAGAGGATATGTGCAGTGGAAATGAAGCATTTTCTTGCAAGAACTAACTAATTAACATTGAGATATACAATTAAATTTTAAATAACAAAAACATGAACAATCTACTTTACATTATCGCAGTCATCCTCGTAATCGGATGGGCAATCGGTTTTATCGGATTCCACGTTGGTGGCATCATACATGTGCTCTTAGTTATAGCAGTTATAGCAGTTATATTTAGAGTTATTCAAGGGAGAAAAATCTTATAGAAAAAAAACACAAATCACCATCATTAAAACAAAATTTTATGAGTTCAGGAAAAGTATTATTAGGCGTATTGGCAGGTGTAGCAGCTGGAGCATTGGCAGGGATCTTATTTGCACCAGAAAAAGGATCACGTACTCGCAGACGAATAGCTAAAAGAGGTGAAGATTATGCTGAAGGGTTAAAGGATAAATTTAACGAATTAGTTGAAGACATGACCGATAAATATGAAAAAGTTAAAGGAGAGGTTTCCGACTATGCAGATAAAAAAATGTCGAAAAAGGTTGATCCCCAAGAAGCAAAAGTGAATTAGCAATAAGCGTTTTCGAATACTAAATTACATCCACTTCGGAATGCTTAAAACCATTCCGAAGCGGATTCAATAAATTATGTATCAACAGCACATACTCATAAAACTTAAGTGCCATAAGGATTAGATAATATTTGAAGATAAAAACGATGGAAGATAACAGTAAAATGATAGAATCAGTAATGGAAAGAATTACTGATTATGGGAAAACAAGCCTTGAGCTAGTAAAATTGAAAACCTCGGATAAAACCTCAGATCTATTATCTTCACTCCTATCCTATTCAATTGTCTTAGCTCTAATTTCGTCATTTATGGTTCTTGTTAGTTTGGGAGTATCAATTTGGCTTGGGGAACTACTTGGAGAAATTTATTTCGGATTCTTTGTATTGGCTGCTGTTTATGGCATTACGACCATTATCATCCTTCTCTTTTTTCAGAAAAAAATAAAACAGTCATTTCAAGATTGGACTATTAAAGAGATGCTAAAATAAAATCGTATGAGAGCTATTACCACATCTGCAGAACTTAAAAATGCGATTCTGATTCTGGAATTTGAAAAAGAGTTGAAACGGAGATTGTTAGAAGAACAATTGCTTTTATTATTCGAAAGTTTAAAGCCGGTTAATCTGATGAAGAATGTCCTTTCCGAAGTGGCATCATCAACTTATATAATCGACAATTTGATTGGCTCAACGGTTGGATTAGCGACTGGATTCATTACGAGAAAGATTACTGTTGGCACATCTGGAAATGTTATCAAAAAGATTTTAGGCTCGCTACTACAATTCGGAGTAACAAATATAGTTGCCCATCAAGGCGACACAATTAAAACAATTGGCAAATCCATTTTTCAACATTTCGCCCATAAAAAAGAAATGAACAACAAAAACGAATGACAACAAAAGAACTGCAATTGCCATTTTTTGCACGCTCATCACTATTCTTAATTGGTTTCTTTGCCTTGATTGCAATGCTTTACATTGCACAAGGCATCATTGTTCCTTTCGTTTTCTCCCTTATTTTTGCCATTGTACTTCATCCACTTGTAAATTTTTTTGTTCGATTAAAAATACACCGCATCATAGCCATTGTACTTACTTTAGTGATTACCTTTTTGGTTTTAGTCATACTTGGCTTATTTATATTTTCGCAAGCCATGCGGTTTGGCGAAACGTGGTCGAACATGGTTTTGAGAATTACCTCTTTGTTCAACGAAATTACGAACTGGGCATCGGGCTATTTCGCCATTAGTCCCGCGAAAATCAGCGAATGGATTAATAAATCAAAAGGAGACGTTATTGACAATAGCGGCACAACCATAGGACAAACACTTCTTGTCGTTGGCAACAGTTTGGTGGTTGTTTTAGTCATCCCTGTATACATTTTTATGCTATTGTTTTATCACCCCCTCATCATCGAATTTATCAGAAGACTTTTTGGTGACACCCACCGAAGTATGGTAACGCAAATAATTACTGAAGTTAAAACTGTTATTCAACTGTATCTTACCGGCTTGGCAATCGAAGTCATTATCATATCCATACTTCATTCAATTGGCCTGCTCATGCTTGGAATCCCATTTGCAATCCTGCTTGGAATCATTGGTGCCTTGCTCAATCTCATACCGTATATTGGAGGAATCGTTGCAGTTGCATTACCAATGATGATAGCTCTGGCCACTAAAACGTCGCCATGGGCTGCTGTTTATGTTTTAATCGTTTATTACATTATTCAATTAATTGACAATAACTACGTTGTCCCTAAAATAGTTGCTTCCAAGGTAAAGATCAACGCGCTAGTTTCTGTGATTACCGTTCTGGCTTTTGGTGCTTTATGGGGCATTTCGGGAATGTTTCTATCCATTCCTATTACAGCTATTTTTAAAGTTATTTTCGACCACATTGATCCATTAAAACCTTGGGGATATTTACTGGGTGATACCATGCCAAAATCAGCCGAAGTAAATCTGAATTTAAACGAGATTATAAAAAAAGTTATTCCTAAAGTTAAAAAACGGGGACGTGAGATGTGAGATGTGAGAATCGAGATGTGAGACGCAAGATGGAAGATGCAATTTACGAGATTTAAGACTTTAAAGTTCATGGTTTTATTTTAATCTTAATCCTTGTGTCTTGATACTAATTCCTTAAAACTAAATACTAACACCACATAAAATGAAAAACATAATAATTATCAAGGATACTAACAATCGAGTTAATCCTCAACAAATTTTCAAAGCAGAAGGCGAAACTGCATCTAGAATCTCGCCTCGAAACGACGATCAATCGTTAAAACTGGATAAAACCAAGGAAAAGGCTGAAATCCTCGTCATCACATCTTATCCCCCAAGAGAATGTGGCATTGCAACGTATTCGCTTGATTTAATCACTGCCATTAATAATAAATTCAGTAATACCTTATCTATAAAGGTGTGTGCTTTGCAAACTGATAATTCGAAATACCTGTATCCTACCGAAGTAAAATACACACTAAACACGTCCATTGCATCAGAGTATGATACTATGGCAAATACAATTAATAATGACAATCTTATTAACATCGTTCTGATTCAGCATGAATTTGGTTTTTATGCAAAACAGGAACAGGCTTTTCAGCAATTTATATCAGCGATCACAAAGCCCGTTGTTATCGTGTTTCATACCGTCCTACCTCATCCCAATGAAAAACTAAAACTACAGGTTCAAAACATGGCGACTGCCTGCAATTCTATAATTGTAATGACAAATACCTCATCCGATATTTTAAAAATTGATTATCAAATTGAGGAGAAGAAAATATCAGTTATCGCCCACGGAACGCATTTAGTTCCTCACTTAAGCGAAGTGTTTTTGAAAGAAAAATATGACCTCAAAGACCGAAAAGTACTTAGCACTTTTGGATTACTGAGTTCAGGAAAAGATATTAAAACAACATTAGATGCATTACCTGCCATTATAAAAGCGTGTCCAGAAGTACTATTTCTAATTATCGGAAAAACACATCCCGAAGTGGTGAAATCGGAAGGTGAGAAATACCGTGAAATGCTGGAAGAAGTAATCGTAAAACTTAATCTTCAGAATCATGTACGGTTCATTAACAAATACATGCCACTTACCGAATTACTAGAATTACTGCAATTGACCGATATTTATCTGTTTACCTCTAACGATCCGAACCAAGCTGTGAGCGGAACCTTTGTTTATGCCATGAGTTGCGCTTGTCCCATTATTTCAACACCCATTCCTCATGCCAGAGAAATACTTACAGAGGACACTGGAATAATCTTTGATTTTGGTAATTCTAAGCAATTAGCCGATGCCGTGATTCTGTTGCTCAATAACGAATCAATACGCAGGGAAATGAGCATTACCACTTTGCAAAAAATTGTTTTTACTGCATGGGAAAATTCAGCAGTAGAACATGCCTTGCTTTTGGATCGATTTACAACCAACACAGCGCCATTAAAATTCAATTACCCGGTTATTAATCTGGATCACGTTAAGAAAATGACAACCGATATTGGCATTATCCAATTTTCGAAAATTAATCAACCCGATATCAGCACGGGCTATACGCTAGATGATAATGCCCGCGCAATGATTGCGATGTGCATGTATTACAAATCAACAGGCGATAAGGAATGTATTGGTTATATTCATAAATATCTGCAATTCATTGCATATTGTCAGCTACCCGAAGGTGGGTTCTTGAATTATACCGATCAGAAAAATAAGTTTACCAAGCAAAACGAAGCTGTTAATTTAGATGACTCCAACGGTAGAGCCATCTGGGCTTTAGGATATTTAATCTCGTTGTCGGATATTCTTCCCTCCGAAATTATTGCGGAAGCTAACGGCATCATCAAAAAAACTTTTAGCTGCATCGAATTGATGCATTCAACACGGGCTATGGCATTTGCTATAAAAGGAATTTACTATTATCATCAAACAATAGAGACTTATAAAAATTTTGAATTGATAAAAACACTGGCCAATCGTTTGGTTGAGATGTATAAATTCGAATCGGAAAAAGGATGGGAATGGTACGAAAGCTATCTGACCTATGCCAATAGTATATTGCCAGAGGCTTTGCTATATACATGGATGTTAACCAACGATGCCACTTATAAAAACATTGCTGTCAAATCGTTTGACTTTCTAATGTCGAAAATTTTTAATGAAAACGGAATCGAAGTTATTTCAAACAGAGAATGGCTTCAGAAAGATGAGAAAGCCAGCAGTTTCGGTGAGCAACCCATTGATGTAGCTTATACCATTATGACATTGGATAAATTCTACAAAGCCTTTAAGGACGGAAAATACCTTGCGAAAATGAAAATTGCATTTAATTGGTTTTTGGGCAGTAATCGCTTGCATCAAATTATCTACAATCCTTGTACTGGCGGTTGTTACGATGGGCTGGAGGAGTTTAATATAAACCTTAACCAAGGTGCCGAATCAACCGTAAGCTACCTGATGGCGCGATTAACGATGAAAAAGTATGTCTCCTTTGAAAATCGACTCTCGAAAAAAATAACGCATGAGGCCATGCCCCATATCAGACAACCAATACCAATTTTTTCGACTAACCATAACAGGAGTTCAACAACAGATATTTCGAAATCTTCTCCATTGCATTTAAAATAGAAACTTCCGATTCCAAAAAAACTTATAACATGTGAATCATGTAAAAAAAAATTAGAATTATGTAACAAGTTTAAATGCATTATCCCATACTTTTAATTATATTAAATAACTAAAAACAGACAAGATGAAAAAGACAATTTTTGTTACACTATTAATGATTTTCACATTGAGTGCAACAACAACATTTGCAAACAACAAAGATTTGAAATCTAATACTTTAGCTACCACTGAGAGTAAATTGTCGACCGAAGAAATGAGTCGCATAACCAAACGTGTTATAGAAATACGTGACATGGATAAATCGAATTTGACCGTTGCGGAAAAAAGCGAATTGAGAAAAGAATTAAAGGCTGCCAAAAAAAATATACGTAAAGATAGTCCTGTTGTATATATTGGTGGAACTACCCTTTTACTGATCATTATCCTTATCCTTATTCTTTAATCCTGACATGCTTCTTGCTTATTAAGAGCGAGATGCAAATTCAGACTCTATATATATTTTTTTTTTTGAAAGAGGCTTTCCTAAAAATATTTACTGGTTTTTATCGGTAGTGTTTTTGGAATAGCCTCATTTTGATTAATTAGGACAACGCAGACAAAGCCTGCTATAATAACACGACGAAGGCAAAGCCTACGCCGAACCTTAGATTTGTAAAAAACCAAAATATATTCGGATAAAACGGACTCAATTAATGCAAAAATCAGTCAATTGTGTAACTCACCTGAGAACTCGTTTCAGAACTCCGATTTACAGGCAAATCATGCTCATTGGGTTCGTTGCAATCATCTCATTTTCAAAAGTTTTTTCGCAAGACTATTTTCAACAAGAGGTGAATTACACCATAAATATTACTTTAAATGATCGGCTTCACGAATTATCGGCATTCGAAAAAATTGAATACATCAATAACTCTCCCGATACCCTTCGATTTATATATTTTCACTTGTGGGCAAATGGTTATTCGAACAACAATACAGTATTAGCCAAGCAGCTCTTTAGTGCTTATGGCAAGCAAAAACTATTTAACGATCCTGAACTCAACGGATGTATTGATTCGCTGGACTTTAAGGTGAATAACCAATCGGTAAGATGGAATTTACTGGAAGGGCAGCCTGACATCTGTAAAATCATACTCAATAAGCCCCTCCTGCCAGGTGATACCATACAAATCACCACGCCTTTCCATGTGAAAATACCCAAAGGTGTAACTTCGCGCTTAGGCCATATTGGCGAATCGTATCAAATATCGCAGTGGTATCCTAAACCGGCTGTTTACGACCAATCGGGCTGGCATCAAATGTCGTATCAGGATCAGGGAGAGTTTTATGCCGAATTTGGAAGCTTCGATGTAAGCATTACCTTACCCGATAATTACATTGTTGGTGCAACAGGAAATCTTCAGAATCCGAAAGAAATTGAATGGCTGAACCAGCTTGCAGCCGACACATCGTGGATGAAAAGCATTGGATCTGAAATAGCCGATTTCCCACCATCATCAACCCAAAACAAAACACTGCGTTACACCGAAAGCCAGATTCATGATTTTGCGTGGTTTGCCGATAAGCGGTTTCATGTTTTAAAAGGTAAAGTGAAGCTCCCCGACTCTGGAAAGGAAGTTACCACTTGGGCGATGTTTACCAACGAACAAGCTGAACTATGGAAAGATGCAATCCCTTATGTGAACAGTGCGATTTGGCATTTTTCGAAATGGAATGGCGATTATCCTTGGCAAAATTTCACAGCTGTGCAAAGTGCGCTGAATGCTGGTAGTGGTATGGAATATCCTGGAATTACAGTCATTGGAATGGCGAGAGATGCCTATGCGCTAGATGAAGTTATTGGTCACGAAATTGGTCACTCGTGGTTTTATGGAGCGCTTGGTTCGAATGAAAGACAATACCCATTTATGGACGAAGGCATTACCAGTTCGTACGAACAGCGTTATATGCATGAACGATATCCAAACAAAAAACTGTGGGAAAACAATGTGAGAAAGCTGAAACTGGCGAAATTCTTTCACATTGAACAGATGCCAGCTAAGCTAATGAGCGAAATTGAGTGGCTTACTCAGGCGCGCGACAATCTCGAACAACCTATAAATCTTCCGTCCGACGAATACAATGCGCTGAATTATGGCCTGATGATTTACAACAAGGCAGCGATGGGCTTTAATTACCTCCGAGCCTATCTCGGCGATTCACTGTTCGATTCCACCATAAACGCATATTACCGCGAATGGAAATTCAAACATCCTCAACCTAACGATTTGAGGGACATATTTGAATCGGAAACAAATCAGGATTTAAGTTGGTTTTTCAACGATTTATTGGGCACAAACAAACGACTTGATTACGAACTGGTAAGGCTTGACCATCAACAATTACTAATAAAAAACAAAGGCGAATTGGTTTCTCCAACAGTCATATCAGGGATGATTGGCGATTCTGTTTGTTTTGAAAAATGGATTGACGGTTTTGAAGGACAAAAATGGATTGAAATTCCTGAGGGGACTTATTCCGGGCTGAAAATTGACCCTCGACATGTAACACCTGAAATATTCAGACTAAATAACAATATCCGCACATCAGGATTGTTTCCAAGGGCAGATCCAATAAATACCCAACTCTATTTTTCGCTAGAAGACCCTGAAAAACGATATCTGATGTATTTTCCGGCAGTGAATTGGACACGCGAAAACGGCTTTATGTTTGGAATGGCTTTGCACAATGGGTTTATCACCCCCAAACCATTCGAATATTTTATTATGCCATTTTACACGTTCGATCACCCAGATATTGCTGGTTTTGGGAAAATATCATACAACATTACGCCCTTCGATCAACTGATTAGAAAAGCCACCATCTCGCTGGAAGGAACACAATTTGGCGCTCCCGGAGATCAAAATTATCAGAAAATAAAAACCGGGTTAAACTTATCCTTCAGATCAAAGCAATTGAATAATTCGCTGACTCATCAAGCTTACGGAAACTATATTGCAGCATCCAATCTTTTTCAGATAGAACATGCCCAAAAAGCAAGAATGAATTCGTACTTACAAGTTGGATACCAGCTTGAGATGCCCGGTAATGTAAATCCATGCAAACTAACGGTTGCTTCCGAAGTAAGCCAGTCGTTTGTAAAAACATCGGTTGAATTCAATTACAAAATCAGTTATTACGGAAGAAAGAAAGGTTTGGACATCCGATTATTTACTGGAACCATGCTCAAAACCAACTCAGATATTCCCTTTTATTCCTTATCGGCAAGTGGCCGAAGCGGATGGGAACAATACCTTTACGAAGGCACTTTCCCAGGCCGATTCACGGCTTTTCCAACAAGCTTCTGGTCGCGGCAAATGAATTTTAGCGAGGGTGGATTGGTATCTCCAGTAAACGAAAAACTGGGCTATAGCCGCAGGTTAATCTCATTATCGTTCACCAGCGATTTACCTAGAAATATGGCATGGATGCCAGTAAAACCATTTGTGAATTTATTGCTGAACGATCACGGAACTGGAATGCGAAACAACTCGCCATTTTTTTACGAGGCAGGACTGAAAACCGGCTTGTGGAACATTTTCGAGATATATGTACCACTGATAGTTTCCGACAATATTCAATCGATAACAGGCCCATTCAAAGACCGAATACGCCTAATATTTGATCTCAGTTCAATTTATCAGCTTAAGTTAAATTAATGCATTGGTTTTGAATTTCGATGATGGAAAATCTCATAAGCATTATTATTGTATCGCTACAAAATATGGGATAAATGCAATCATCTCAACAAATAAAAAATTGCATTAAAAATCATTAGAAACTGTTTGAAAATCCATTAAATGATTTTTAAGAGAGTACGAATTTTAGAAAATTAGATGGATAGAGAAGAAATCTTAGTAAGTGAGAAAAAACAATGCGGAAATAAAATAATGACATGGAAAAGATATTTAAGACCGAAAAATACAGCGGTTTGCCTGAAGAGCAAGTGAAGCAGAAGCTTGAAAAAGAAGGCTTCAACGAACTCCCTTCTTCAAAGCCAAAAGGCGTATGGCACATTGTATTTGGTGTGGCAAAAGAACCGATGTTCCTATTATTGGTTGCTTGTGCTTCGCTCTATCTTGTGCTGGGAAATGTAAGCGAGGGTATAATGCTTTTGGGGGCTGTTTTTGTAATTATGGGTATCGAATTTTATCAGGAGAAAAAAACAGAAAAGGCTTTAGATGCCTTGAAAGACCTTGCCAGTCCTAGAGCACTGGTTATAAGAGATGGAGTTGAGAAAAAGATTCCCGGCAAGGAAGTCGTAACCGATGATATTGTAGTATTGCAAGAGGGCGACAGAGTTCCGGCCGATGCACTCGTTTTGTCGTGCATTAACCTTATGGTCGATGAATCATTGCTCACGGGTGAATCAGTTCCAGTCAGGAAAAGAGAAGGAAAGGAAGGCGACACAAATTCGAGCCCTGGTGGCGATGATATTCCATTTGTTTATTCGGGTTCAATGATTGTGCAAGGAAATGGCGTTGTTAAAATTTTGGCAACGGGAATGAACACCGAAATTGGAAAGATTGGGAAAGCATTGGAATCGGTAACAGAAGAGACTACCAAGTTGAAGAAAGAGATGGGCGTTCTGGTAAAGCGTCTGGCGATTATTGGAATTTCGCTTTGTGTATTGGTTGTGGTTGTTTATACTTTAACTCGAGGTGATTTACTAAAAGGATTTTTGGCAGGTATAACATTGGCAATGGCCATGCTTCCCGAGGAATTCCCAGTAGTGCTTACGGTATTTCTTGCACTTGGCGCTTGGCGAATGTCAAAAAATAAAGTATTAACCCGTAAGCCGGCAGCCATTGAAACACTGGGTTCGGCAACTGTATTGTGTACCGATAAAACAGGAACGCTGACACAAAATAAAATGACGGTTTCTCAATTGTACAATGGTAACGATTTTTGTATTGTTTCTGCTGATGCAGAATTTACAGAACCATTTCATGAGATAATTGAGTACGGAATTTTATCGAGTCAGGTTAATCCTTACGACCCGATGGAGAAAGCCATTGTTAACATGGGTGACAAGTTCGTTCAAGATTCGGATCATATTCACGCCGATTGGTCAATGGAAAAGGAGTACCCTTTGACAAAGGAGATGTTGGCCATGTCGAGAGTATATAACAGTAGTGGAACAAAAGGCAAAATAATTGCAGCAAAAGGTGCGCCCGAAGCCATATTCGACCTTTGCCATCTCGACACTAACACGAAAAGCAAATACGAAAAGGCAGTTGTTGAAATGGCTTCAGCCGGATTAAGGGTATTAGGTGTTACAAAAGCAATAATTGAAACTAGCTATCTACCCAAAACACAGCACGATTTCAATTTTGAATTTATTGGATTAATAGGCCTATCAGACCCAATAAGAAAAAACATACCCCATGCAGTTGCTGAATGCTATAAAGCTGGCATCAGGGTTATCATGATTACAGGAGATTACTCCCAAACAGCCATGAGCATAGCCAAAGAGATTGGCTTGAAAAACCCCGAACTCTGTATCGAAGGGAATGAATTGAAGGATATGTCCGAAGCCGAACTTTGCAAGCGGATAAAAGATGTGAATGTTTTTGCAAGAGTTATTCCAGAGCAGAAATTAAAAATTGTAAATGCCTTAAAGAAAAACAAAGAAATAGTAGCCATGACAGGCGATGGCGTAAATGATGCTCCCGCACTAAAAACGGCACACATTGGAATTGCTATGGGTGAAAAAGGCACGGATGTTGCCAGGGAAGCCTCTTCGTTGGTGTTGATGGATGATAATTTTGCCTCTATTGTTGGAGCTGTAAAGATGGGACGCAAAATTTTTGATAACCTACAGAAAGCCTTGGGATACATCTTTGCCATTCATGTTCCCATTGCAGGCTTATCGTTGATTCCTGTTCTATTTGCCGATATGCCACTAATTTTGTGGCCTGTGCATATTGTGTTTCTTGAACTGATTATCGATCCGGCCTGTTCGATTATTTTCGAGGCCGAAAAAGAAGAGTTGAATGTGATGTCGCGACCACCAAAGAAAATTGACGAACCTTTTTTTGGTGCAAAGAAAATAGTATTAAGTTGCGTGCAAGGTGTGGGAATTTTAATTATTTGTTTGCTCGTGTATTTTATTGCTTATAAAATGGGATACACCGAAAAAGCAGTCAGAACCTTTACTTTTATTACCTTGATAGTTTCGAACCTAGCCGTAATTTATTCAAACCGATCATGGACTTCCAATATCTTTAAAATAATAGTTACACCTAACAAAGCGGGTAAATGGATTGTGGGCGGAGCTGCTCTGTTTCTAATTCTCATCCTCAATATTCCATTCTTAAGAGAGTTATTCCTGTTTGAAAAAATAAGTATCATAGAAACTGTGATTTGTTTAGCGGCAGGTCTGTTTAGTGTTACTTGGTTTGAGCTATATAAACATTTTAAGTTGGTTCAAAAACCACTTCTATAAATACACTTTAAAAAAATTGTTTAAAACAATGAATATTGGACTGTTTGCTTTTGAATTTAGATGATGAAAAGCTCATAAACATTGCACTCGAACTCAACACCTCATGTGTGAATATTGCAACTATTTTCAATAGTTATGTAACACTATTGATGGCGAAAGTTCTCACCTTTGTTTAGTGAAAATATAATTCACACCTGTTCCGCCAGAAGCGGAAAAAACCCAATATTTCATAAAATGAAGCAATCAAAAAAAGTATTCGTCACACTATCACTGTTTACAGCAGTAATCTTGTTAATAGCTGGCGGATGTACAAAAGATAATGTAACAACACCTGCACAAACTACCAGTTACAATCTGATGTTTGAAGACGTACTGGGCGTGAGTGGTACAGTTACGTTTACCGAAAGTAGCAGCACATCGGCAATTATAGACATTGTTTTGAGCAATGCGCCAGCAGGAAATCATCCGGCATACCTTTACATGAACTCTGCAGTTGAAAATGGGGCAGTACTTATTTTGCTGAATCCAGTTAACGAAACAGGGAAAAGCTCAACCACAGTAACCACAATGAACTACGCCGAATTAGTGGCATACGATGGATGTGTTAAGGTACTCAACAGCATTGCTGAACCAGATGTAATTCTTGCGCAAGGCGATATAGGTGGCAACGTGATTACGGATACACATAAGTCTTACGCATTAAATTTGGTAGGTTCATATGGCGTGGCAGGAACAGCCTTATTCGAGAAGCGAGTAAATGGCAATACACTTGTAACAGTTGCCTTAACAGGTACTATTTCTGGTCAATTTTATCCCGCAACAATTAATTTAGGTTCAACCACTTCGGTTGGTGGAGGCCCAGTTGTGAAAGCCTTAAAGAATGTGAATGGTACGACTGGAAAAAGTTATACAAACATCCAACAATTAGATGGAGGAACTATTATCACGTATGAAAACTGGCTGGTTTACGATGGTTATTTAAATGTATATCAAACATCGGTAAATGTTCAGAACATAATTTGTCAAGGTAATATTGGAGCCAACTAAGCCTTCCCTTCAATTGCATTAGGCGATAAATAATACCAGAAACCCACAAGTATTCGTTGAATGCTTGTGGGTTTTTATTTGTGAATATTCGATGCAAACTCTGTTAACCTGACGATTGCATCGTTTGACGTAACTACGCTGGAACTATAAAACACTCAACCCGATGAAAAATAACCAACCAAAGCCTTGCCTGAGCATAACAATATCAGAGGGAAGGAATATTACAACAATCAATGAACAATTAAATTTTGGTTATTTCTTTTTTTGAGGTGCTATGAAAAATACTTAGCGACTCTGTATAGGGCAAAATCTTTGTCTTTCATTCCATAATTATTAGAAATAAATCGATTAATTTTGCCGTTTAATCTTTCAGCTCTTGCATTAGTTTGT
>JBBQUP010000060.1:0-22540 GCA_038212305.1 Bacteroidales bacterium | reverse complement strand
ATTGTACAACAATACATTGATGCTCGAACGATTTATGTGCAGGTTTGCTATTAATCCAAACACTGCTAAAAATCAAAAAATTGTCAAAGAACTATTGGAATACGGCAAAATTGCCGCTTAAAATCTAACGGACTATTGAGGTTTATAACGAGACAAATAATCAATTAGTTTCAAGTTTGTTAATTAATTTTAAATTAATTAAAAATGTATTGACTTGAATTGACAATTAGAAAACGTCACTCCATAAAATACTCGAAAGAAAGATACATATGGCCTAAAAACCTGCAAATAAAATAGATACAACTTATAGATTAAACCCATTATTAACCAATAAAATACGAAGGTTTAATCCAATTAAACACCAATAATAAGCTTGATTTATAGGCATAAAAAAAAGCACCTCTTTTCAGAAGCACTTTTTTTTGCGGAGAGAGGGGGATTCGAACCCCCGGTACAGTTTCCCGTACGTCAGTTTAGCAAACTGGTGGTTTCAGCCACTCACCCACCTCTCCAAACGATTCAGAACCCTTCGGTTCATGATGGGCAGCTATTTCTAGCTCACAGTCGTTGTTTTTCGAATGCGCTTGCAAATGTATAAAAATGTTCTACATATGCAAAACATTTTCATACTACAAGCGGCAATTATTTTAACATTTCTGACACTCAGATTTCAATTATCTGATAATCAAAAAACGAGCACTATTGATCTTTATTTCCTTTAGATGGTTTTTGCTGTGGTTTGGAAATAGAATCGCGCATAGCTGTATCTGCTTCAACATTGCGATACTTCATGTAATCCATTATTCCCATATTCCCACTTCTAAATGCTTCGGCAATTGCTTTTGGTATTTCAGCTTCAGCTTCTATAACTTTTGCACGAGCTTCCTGAGCTTTTGCTTTCATTTCCTGCTCCAATGCTACAGCCATAGCTCTACGCTCCTCGGCGCGTGCCTGAGCAATATTCTTATCGGCTTCGGCTTGGTCCATCTGTAAGAAGGCGCCAATATTTTTTCCTATGTCGATGTCCGCAATGTCTATCGATAAAATCTCAAAAGCTGTTCCTGCATCCAATCCCTTTGAAAGTACTACTTTTGAGATACTATCAGGGTTCTCAAGAACTGATTTATGAGATGCAGAAGAACCAATTGACGATACAATACCTTCACCTACACGAGCCAAAACAGTTTCTTCGCCGGCTCCACCCACCAATTGCTTGATGTTAGCACGAACGGTTACTCTGGCTTTGGTTATTAACTGAATACCATCTTTAGCAACTGCCACTACAGGCGGGGTATCGATTACCTTAGGTATTACCGACATTTGAACAGCTAAAAACACATCCCGACCTGCCAAGTCAATGGCTGTAGCCATTTGAAACGTTAAATCGATGTTAGCCTTATTGGCCGAAACCAATGCATGAACTACTTTCTCGACATGTCCACCAGCTAAATAATGCGCTTCAAGTTCATCGCGTTTTATCTCTTGCAGGCCGGCCTTATGCGCTTCAATCATAGCTCGTACAATAACCAATGGTGGTACTTTACGAATGCGCATCAACACCAGTTGAAGAAGAGAAATACGAACTCCAGATACCAATGCAGAAAACCACAAAAGAACGGGTACGTAATACAAAACAATAAATACAAGAACAATACCGGCTACAAGTAATCCGATAGATTGTAATCCTTCCATTTTTATGAGTTTATAGGTTTAACAATTATTTGATTTTTTGATACTTTAATTACTTCAATGTGCTGTCCTTCGTCAATAAACTGACCGGGACAAGTCACTTCACAAACCACATGTCCAATCCGGGCTTTCCCCATTGGATTTAATCGCGATACAGTTACCCCCTTATCTCCTATCTGAATAATATCTTCCTGTACATTTACCATTTTTGAATCGATGGTAGAATTCAGTACTAAACGATCCCATGTTTTTGTCCGGAAAGATAGGTATAATAACAATCCGGAAATCATTAGGGTTCCTAGTAAAACCAAATGCCCACCTTGATTACCATACAAACGATAGGAAACGAAAACTCCCCCAGCAACAAAAAGTGTTCCTGCTACTCCAGCAACAGTAATCCCTGGTAAAACAAAAAACTCCAGTAACAATAAAATCAGGCCTGTTACAATTAGCAATACAATAACTAATGTTGACATATTGTGTTTTAATCTATTGTGACCGAAAGATCTCGAGTTACCAAAACCTCACGAATTGGCAACAACTCCTGCAAAGAGCCTTTTTTAATATCGCATTTGCCTTTAAAGTGTGTAATAAGAGCACATTGCTCGGCTTGATCCTCGGCATGATCGCAAACTTCGCATAATGTTTCTATTACGTGTTCAAAAGTATTGACATTATCGTTATGCAAAATTAGCAAGCGAATATCCTGACCATTCTCTTTTAAACTCTCCTTCTGTTTACTTTTCCCATGTGATACCATACGAATAGAAATTTTCCCCAAGTTATAATAATTTCCTATAAAATCAATACTTGCCTTCCAAATCGCGTGCCAATGACATACTTATCGCCTTTTGATTGACAAAAGCCACTACAAATGCACCATCAAAACCCCCGTCGCGAATGGATGAAATCTTAGCAATAGCCTGAGCATATGTCTGATATAAACCAACATAGTATTTTGTTAAACCACTATCGGGCAAAAGTTCTTTTGTAACTAATGCATCATTTGGTAATCCATTCAATTCGGGCTGATTTCGGAATACTCCAATTTGAATTTTATAAATAGGCTTACTTTCAACCGATGCAGGCAAAGCGGTTTGTGAAATTGCTTTTCCTGCAGAATCGATACTTGTGTTAACTGATATTGGTTTTGACACATTAGCTTTTTCAACTATTGGATTAGGAGTATGTGCTTTTGCCACATTTAAAGGAATGGGTTGCTTTTTCCCATCTAATATATCTAAGTAGTGTAATAAGCCTTTTTCTTGATTTTCAACAGCATTTCGTTTTAAAGAGCCAGCTTTTTCAAATGTCTCATTATCAATGCCAACCAAGCCAATGCTTAATACTTCATCCGCCGATTTATAAAACGTAAACGCATCACCATTCGAACTCATTATATATTCATAATCAGCAATTTTAGGTTGTGCAGATTTCAACTCCCTATATTTCTGTCGGTAAACCTGATATTTAATATCCAACGATTTATGATACAATAAAAGAGCTTGCTTCTTTAATTCTCTTGATTTTTTCATTGAAACTTCAGATTCAACAACCTGATTATTTTGATTTACACTTCCCTTAAAAGGACGAGGCAATTTCATTTCAGGAGTTTCGGCCGATTGAGCAACCTTTTCAAGCATTTTCGATGATTCGAGATTTAGTGAATTCCCATAAACAAATAATGAATCAGCGTATTGTAATTTCGCTACTTCCGGAGCAGAAAATAATCGATCATACAAACCACTTAGCGTTAATAAACGCCTCCCGAATTCATCATTGGTATAGATTGTTAAATGCTCAGGAATAACAATTTCGGAATTTATTGCATTTGAATTAATACTTTTTGGCAGAGCCACCGAGCGTTTGTATTTACCTTGCCGAATTAATTCTCGAACTTTTTCTTGTTCATAATTACGAGCCCGGTAATTATACTCTTCAATTGCATCATCAAAAGCATAGGTTTGTTTTTCGAGTGAAAGTATTTCGTTAACAAGCTTATTTCGCTCAGAATCCGACCGTGTTAGAGAATATAATCGCCGCTTCTCCTTCATAACTTGCGTTAAACTATCTTTTTTAGCCGATAGCTTTGCACCTTGTTTAAATTCAGATAATGCTTGCGAAGATAAAAAATCAGAAAACTGAGTATACTCCAGTGTATCGGCAACAATAAAATGAATTTCAGCAATCGATTTCGCTTTAAAATTCGTACTAGTGCTCTTATCGCGAGCTCCAGTTTTTTTAGCCAAATTCATATCTGGCTCTAAAACAGATGCTTCTCGAACCACATACATATCCGAAACCGAATTGCGCACCACCGAGTTATCCCAAACAATTGAGTATACAATTACTCTTCCATCAGTTGTACTTCGATTTGATGCGAACCAAGCTTGATTTTTATAATCATCCGGAACAAAAAAGAAATCGTCGCGAGGTGAATTAAAAGGAATCCCCATGTTGGTGATATTCTCAAAACTTTTAGTTTGAGCATTATAAGTAGCCTTGTAAATATCGTATCCACCTAGTCCACCTTCCCTGTTCGAACTAAAATATAGTGTAACACCATCGGTGTGAAGAACGGGATACAATTCACTGAATTTTGTATTAACATCTCCTGCTAACTTAATGTTTTCGCCCCATCCATCAATTAGCTTATCCATTCGATACAAATCCTTATCCTGAGATTCGTTTAGTTTAAGTGTGAACAAAACCATATCTTGACGCTCGGTCATAAACATAACCCCATCAGGATCTATTCCTGACTCAAAAAAATCAGTGTTTTCCATTAATTTTCCCATATCCGATGAAAGGGAATAGGCACTTAATAAGTTCTCCATATCAACAGTATCCTGTCGAACAACCTTTAAGGTAAATATTTTAGTTGCAATATTCAGCCCAAACTGGCTTTCACCAATTCCTGTTAAAACTTGTCGACGAAATTCACCAGTTAGTCCTGATAGTTTTAAATACTGTTTAAAGGCATCAATTGCTTCGCTAAATTCATACAGCAACTGATACGAGCGTCCTAAATAATAATACAACTCTTTATTAAAATTCTTTAATCCAGCATATTTCAAACACTTGGCTGCCTGCGAAAGATTAGTGTTTGTTTCAACCAAACAAGCTCCAAAATAATAGTTATACCGAGGTTCTTTTGAATAGTCATTAAACAAACTCTCAAACATAGGTAGAGCTTCTGAAAATTCACCTGCTTTAAATAATCGTATAGCTTCATTCGCATCAGGCTTTGAGCTCTGAGCCCATGAATTAAATGCTATTACTGAAATAAAAAATATACCTGCAATAAATTTCTGCATAAGTCAAAATCCAATTTTCATTTATTAATCAATGTCTTTTAACCAACTTTAATAATATAATTCAACACGAGCTAAGACATTTCTCTCCAAAAATAATCAATCAAAGGGAGACTCAAGCAAACCTCGTCAACAAAATATATCTAAAATACATAATGACTTTAAAATGTTAAGATTACATAGGAATGTTTATAACTTTTGAACATCGAAATCTTTCAACTGTTTTTAATTATTATATATTTGCACATGGCAGTATGTTAATCCCCAAAATACACCATGATGCATTAAATCTTAAAAACCGAAAACCATGCAAAAATTAACAGAAGGGATGGCTGCACCTCTATTTACAGCAAAAAATCAAAATGGGAAAGAAATTTCGCTGGAACAATTTAAAGGGAAAAAAGTAATTCTCTATTTTTATCCTAAAGATAACACACCAGGATGCACTGCTGAATCGTGTAATTTAAATGAAAACTTATCGCACATAAATAAAAAAGGATTTGAAATAATTGGCGTAAGCCCCGATAGTGAAACATCTCATCTTGGTTTTGCAACCCGATACAGTTTGGAGTTTAACCTGCTATCTGATAAAGAAAAGAAAATACTAAACGCTTATGGAGCATATGGCGAAAAGATATCATATGGTAAAACTAGCATGGGCGTATTACGCACTACCTTTATTATTAACGAAGAAGGTATCATAGATGGGATAATTCGTAAAGTGGACACCAAAAATCACACAGAACAAATTTTCGAATATTTAAACAATAGATAATAAAAGCAATGGCAGAAGCAATCGAAAACAATGTAAATAAAGAGAAGCTTAAAGCACTTCAATTAACCCTCGAAAAGATTGATAAAACATACGGGAAAGGCACCATTATGAGAATGGGTGACCATGCCGTAGAAAAAATGGATGTCATTCCAACTGGTTCAATTATGCTTAATCAGGCATTGGGTGTGGGCGGCTATCCTCGTGGCAGAATCATTGAAATATATGGCCCTGAATCATCGGGAAAAACAACCTTGGCGATTCATGCCATTGCCGAAGCACAAAAACTGGGTGGCGTGGCAGCTTTTATTGATGCGGAGCATGCATTCGATCGATTTTATGCAGAGAAACTAGGTGTTGATATTGAAAACCTATTAATTTCTCAACCCGATAATGGCGAACAAGCTTTAGAAATAGCTGATCAATTGATTCGCTCATCAGCCATTGATATTGTTGTGATTGACTCGGTGGCTGCCTTAACGCCTAAAGCTGAAATTGAAGGTGAAATGGGTGAAAACAAAATGGGCTTGCAGGCTCGTCTAATGTCGCAGGCATTACGTAAATTGACTTCGAATATTAGCAAAACCAAAACCACATGTATTTTCATTAATCAGCTTCGCGAAAAAATTGGCGTCATGTTTGGCAATCCCGAAACAACAACGGGTGGTAATGCTTTAAAATTTTATGCGTCAGTAAGACTTGATATTCGCAGAATATCTCAAATTAAAGATGGCGAAGATGTAATTGGCAATCAAACTCGTGTAAAAGTGGTAAAAAACAAGGTGGCTCCTCCATTTAAAAAAGCTGAGTTTGAGATTATTTACGGTCAAGGGATTTCAAAAACTGGTGAGATACTTGATATGGCAGTTGAGCAAAACATAGTTAAGAAAAGTGGATCATGGTTCAGTTATGGTGAAACCAAACTAGGTCAGGGTCGCGATTCGGTGAAAGAAATTATTCGCGATAATCCTGAATTATCGGATGAGATAGAGAAAAAAATAAATGACGCTTTGGGACTTACCAAGTAACCGTTCAATAGAGTTTTAAAGCAGGAATTTCAACGATTCCTGCTTTTTTTTATTGCTATTTTCGAACACTATGGTATATTTATTGAAACCATGCGCCACCAAACAAAGTATAATGTAATGCATTTTCGCTCACCAGTCGAAATAAGATACTATTTTTAAAAAATTAAATATCCAATGTCAAAAACCATCCTACACATTTCAATTATCCTACTAATATTTTCAATAACCAGTTGTGCATCAAAACGATATGCGAAACAAGCTAGAAAATTAGATGAAGCAGGTCTGTTTCGCGAAGCAGCTGAAAAATATTACAAATCGTTGGTGTCGAATGACAAAAACATTGATGCGCTAACGGGTTTACAGCGAAGCGGTCAATTGGTATTACAAGAAAAACTCGACTTGTTTAAAACCTATTATCAAAATTCCTCAATCAAAGAGGCTGTTTATGCCTTTATTGATGCTGATTCGTATTATCAAAAAATCAACTCAGCCGGAGTTAAACTTATCTTCCAACAAGATTTTACCGTTTACTACAAAGAAGTTAAAGAAAAGTACTTGAGCAAACGATATGCTGAAGGCTTACAAGCGTTAGATGTTGAAGAATTTGTACCTGCCGAAAGCATATTAAAAGAAATTATTTATATCGACCCAAACTACAAAGATTCTAAAACACAATGGATTACAGCCCATTACGAACCTATTTACAGAAAAAGCAACGAATTCATGCAAAATAATCTTAATCGAAAAGCTTATTACAGTTTTAATGAAATAACTATGGGCGTTGGCACTTATAAAGATGCGGTAAACCTGCGACTTAACACCTTGAATTTAGCCACCATCACCATTGCTATAGCACCCATTTATTATCCATATGCAGCTTACAACACGTTGGCTCAAACACTTAAATCGAAAATTTCAAATGAAATAAATGCCATTAAATCACCATTTTATCAATTGATTACCGATGATTTAATTACGATGCTTCCAGATGATGGTAAGAAAAGCTTGCCTGCCTTTATTTTGCCCTACATTAAATCGAGTCAAAACTCATTTAAAGCTAAAACCGTTCTCGTTGGCCGAATATCTCGCTTCTCGGAAGAAGCAGGAAAACCGCAAACCGTTGAAAAGAAAGGATTTTTAAAATACACCGAAGAATATACAACTGAAACAGGTGAAAAAAAAGCTAGAACTATTTACGATAAAGTAGTTTATAACGAATACGCACAATCGAACCGGATATTGCTAATTTTCGACTATTCGTTGATTGATGTTAAAACTGGAGTTTTAATCGTATCAGATGCAATAACCATTTCTCGCGACGACCAATTGCATTATGCCACATATGATGGAGATATTAAAAAATTAGTTCCTGGTTATTGGAAAGCGAAAGATAAAGAATCGAGCGAAGATGTGATTTCAGACAATCAAGATAAACTCAATGAATTAAAAAACCTTTTAAACAGTAAAAAAGACCTGAAAACAACACTCGTATTAGCAAATGAAGCTATTCAAGATATTTCGGTAAAAGTTGCTACCTCAATTGAAAATTACAACCCTGAAAAATGAAAAAGCTCCTCCTCTTTTCCTCACTCATCCTTTTGCTCGTTTCCGCTTGCTCGTCATCTAAAAAAACAACTAAAACAGCACTAAAACCGAAGCCCGAATGGCTCATCAATCGACCATCTGGAATGGGTTATTACGTTGGCATTGGTGTTGTAAAAAAATGGGGGCAAACAGCTTTTTATCAAGATGATGCTAAAAACAAAGCATTAGCTGAAATGGCTTCACAAATAAATGCCCAAATATCGTCCACATCGGTTTTGCATCAGGTTGAAGATAAGCGAGGCATCTCCGAAATATTAACCAACAATATTAAATCGAGTTCAAAAGAGTTTTTAGAAGGATATGAGCAGGTTGATTCGTGGGAAGATGAAACACAATATTTTGTCTATTTTCGACTATCGAAAGCTCTTTTCTCGCAACTCAAAGAAAAACGAAAACTTACTGCTATGGAAAATGCCAAATCGAAATACTTGGAAGCATTAAATGCTGAATCCTTGAATTCGGTTTATCAAGCCTTATCTCTATACGCTTCCACATTAGAAATACTTAAAGATTATTTGAATGACGATACGACTATTGAAATCAATAGTCAGAAAATAGAGATTGCTACATCAAGCAATCAAGCCATTAACCGACTGATTGGCAACTTGATGATAATGCCATTGGCATCCACCATTAAAACAATGAAAGGTGAATTTTTGAGCGATGAGAAATTGCAATTTAAAATTCAATCCTTAACTGGCATTGTTCAATACAACATTCCTTCATTGTTTGCATATTCTGGAGGTTATTTGCGAAAAGACACCGACTTATCAGATCCTAATGGATTGGTAAAAACAGCTATCTTTCAGGTAAATGCTATAAATTTAAACGAAACACTCTGCGCTAGCATTGATGTTTTAAATTTATCGCGACAATTAACCAACGAGCTAATTGTTCGCAAACTCATAGAAAGCAACGCAGGTAAATCGGCTTGCATTACAATTGATTGTAAATAAAAAGGGTAACCAATTTTGATTACCCTCTTGCTCTATTTATATAGAAATCTAACTTTGAATATTTGGACTCTCTAAACCATATCCTTTTATCCGATCTTCACGTTTTAATAGAAAAGCAAATACAATTGCCAGCATACCAAACGCCATAAATATAAGCATTGGTAAAGTATAATCGTAAGTTGATACTGTTAGCCCATCACGTACTGTTGTTCCTGTTATACAATAAGTATCTAAAACCCACCCAATTAAAGCAGGAACCCCCATTAAACCCCAGTTCTGAACATAGAAAATTAGTGCAAAAGCAGTTCCTAATTGATTTTCAGGTATTATTTTTGGAACAGAAGGCCACATCGCCGAAGGCACTAAAGAAAAGCCTATGCCCAACAATATGATAAGTACAATGGCAATACTCCAGTGATTTAAGAAAGGAACTGCAAATAATGCATGTACAACAATTAAAATAGCTGCTCCAATAATCATAATGGTTGCTCCCTTACCTTTGCGGTCATAAAGACTCCCAAAAACAGGTGTAAGCAAGATGGTTCCAAATGGAAGTAATGCAGGAATATTGCCAGCTAGTGCTTCACTTATCCCAAATTTATTAATCATTAAATCAGTGGCATACTTTAAAAATGGAAATACCGCTGAATAAAATAGAACACATAAAATGGCAATATACCACCATCCTTTGTTACTAATAATTTTCACGATATCACTCATCTTAAATGACTCAACTTCTCCTTTATCCATATGTGCTTCGGAAGCATCTAGTCTTTTGTCCATGAATACATAAACAATAAAGAAAATAAGTCCAATACACAATAATATAAGACACACTAAAATTGGCGCTGCCACGTTACCAAATGCTTTAGCAATAGGTAATGCAGTTGCTAAAGCCAGACCTGTTCCAATGCGGGCTAAAGCTACTTGAAGTCCCATGGCCAATGCCATCTCTTTGCCTTTAAACCATTTTACAATAATTTTAGACACTGTAATTCCAGCAACTTCAACACCCACACCAAAAATGGCAAAACCAATAGAAGCCATTAAGACCTGTGCTTTTACTTGAAAAAAGAAAAGATCCCAAATTTGGTTATCTAAGGAATGGGTTGATACAGCCCAATATTTAAGAGCTGTTCCTAAAACCATTATAGCGGCCGATGCCACACCGGTAAAACGAACCCCCATTTTGTCGAGAATAATCCCCCCAACAATGAGCAACAACAAAAAAACATTAAACCAGCCATATGCACTTGTAAAAAAGCCATATTCTGAGCTACTCCATTGCAACTGACCTTCCAACAATCCTTTTAAAGGAGCCATGACATCGGTTAAAAAATAACCACACATCATTGTAAAAGAGACAATAACCAACGCGCTCCAACGAGCTGTTTTGGATTCACGTAACGAATGTAGTACCGTTTCCATTAGTATAATTTAGTATTTATAAAAGTTTTATTTAACCGGGATATTCTTCAATGTCTCCACCATAAATGTCCAAAATTTTGCAACACTTTCGATGTTTACTTTTTCATCGGGTGAATGAGGGAATCGAATGGTTGGACCAAAAGAAATCATATCCCAGTTAGGATAAGCACTTCCCAATATTCCACACTCTAAACCGGCATGAATGGCTTTAATCTCAGGGATTTTTCCAAATTTATTGTTGTAAACCTCTTGCATGGTTTTTAATATCGCCGAATCCAAATTAGGTTTCCATCCTGGATATTGGCCATCGAACCATACCTCTGCTCCCGCTAATCGGAAAATACTTTCGATGGTTGATTCAACATCTTCTTTTGCTGAATCGACTGAGCTACGAAGCAAACACTTAACAATAACTGACTCATCATCGCTTTTAACAATAGCCAAATTCGTGGAGGTTTCAACCAAGCCAAGCATAGAATCGCTCATGCGAATAACACCATTGGGGCAGCCTTGTACAGCATTTATTAAATCGTCCTGCGACATTTCGTCTAAAACAAAAGGTGGCAATGCGCAATCTTCTGCGGCAAGTGAAACAGTTGGCTCAACACGGCTTAATTCGGAGATAAAGATCTCTTCAAATTCGGCTACTATATCCAATGCTAAGTCAACTGCTGTCGAGGGTACAACAACAATAGCAAATGCCTCACGAGGAATAGCATTTCGAAGATTACCACAATCAATTGAGGCCAATCGTGCACCGGTTTCAGCCACCAATGTTTTTAATAGGCGGAACATTAACTTATTGGCATTTCCACGTCCTAAAATAATATCCACACCTGAGTGACCGCCCTTTAAACCAGTAAGCGCAATTTTTAAAGCCTTACTATTTTCGGGCACATCCGATTTTGTAAAGAAAAACTTACCGGTTGCATTGGTTCCACCTGCACAACCTACATAAACCTCACCTTCATCTTCCGAATCGGTATTAATGAGAATATCCCCTTTTAGCCATCCTCCCTTAAGACCATTTGCGCCAGTCATGCCGGTTTCTTCATCGATGGTAAATAAAGCTTCTATAGGTCCATGTTCCAAAATAGTTGATTGCAACACACCTAAAATTGATGCCGCACCAATTCCATTATCGGAGCCCAAAGTGGTTCCATTGGCTTTTACCCAACCATCTTCAACATACGTTTCAATTGGATCGGTTTCAAAATTGTGAACTTTATCGCTATTTTTTTGTGGAACCATATCCAGATGTGCTTGAAGAACAACACCTTTGCGGTTTTCCATACCTGCGGTAGCGGGTTTTCGAATAATTACATTACCCACCTCATCTACATCGTATTTAAGCTGATGTTTTTTCGCAAACTCCACCACAAAATCAATTGCTTTCTGCTCGTGTTTCGAGGGTCGTGGTATTTGCGTGAGACTAAAAAAGTTTTCCCAAATCTCCTTGGGCTCTAATTTTAAAATATCGGTATTCATATATATATTGGTTTAAGTTTTATGATTTATTTTGCCTCTGAAATTGACTTAATAGCACCTGTGCTAGGATACAATTCAATTGATACATTGGGTTGTTCTATTAAAGAAACAGGAAGAGTAGCCACCTGTCCAAACTGTGCAACTCGAGTCTCTTTTTCAAATAAAAGGAGGTTACGATCTAAGATCCGAACCATTACATTTCCTGGAATATTGTAAAATAAACCTTGTCGGAAATCCTTATCCTTCTTGGTAACTACTTGCTCACTTAATGTTTTTGCTCCTAAGTCTTTAATTTCGATATAAACAGGTGTACCGCGCAAATCCATTCGATCAACGATCCCATTTTTGGTCGATAATCGAAACAACACAACACTTTCGGGACTTTGACGATCAGGAACAAATTCAAAAACTCGCTTAATAGTTTGAGTAACTATTTTACCCGCATACAACTCAACAAATTCTGCCTCTAATTTACCTACCTCATTTGTAATGTGCTCATACGATAATCCATCGGCTGGTAAATGATCATAATCGGCTGTTAATATGCGCGATCGTCTTTTTCTTAACTTATAAATATAATTAGCAGTTTCTTCAGCCATAGCTGCGGTAGATGTTTTCTGCAATTGTTTTTCAAGCAAGGGAACTGCATCAAAATTAACATCCGCCAATTTTAATTCCGAAGGGAGTTGAAATGCCAAATCAGTAGTTGGAACATTACAATTTGTACAATTCATTCCTAGCAATACATTTTCATCTGAAAGTAAAACACGATTAGCAACACCAGATCCACTCATTTGAACCACATACGATTTAACGGCATCAACTTTACCAACCTCAATTACATTAATGGATTTAATCCGCCACTCTTCGGCATCTTCGGTAATGACATTAGAAATATTAAGAAATTTCTCGGCATATCGATAAAAAGGGCCTGTTTTTTTTATTTGCTTTTCCATCGTTACCTCAACCTGAAAAACCGTTTTAGGTAGATTATAAATAACTGAATTGGTAGCAGGATAGGCAACATCAACTGTTTTTTGCACATTTACTTTTATTGGAATTTGTTTTCTGGTTGTGCAAGCCGAAAAGAATACTAATATTCCCAATAAGGTTAAGCGGAAAAGGTTTTTATAAGAAAACATGTTATTTGTATTTAGAATTTTTAAAGAATAAGTAATTATTTATTAGTTAATCGGTTATGAATGATTCGAAAAATTAAAGAATTATGGATACTATTTAAAGCTGCTCTAATGTATTAAAAGTTGACACTTAATCAAAATCGAATTTTCCGAATGGCTTTCCCTAAATTTAAAATAATATCGCCAGCTGTTAATGACTCTTCAGATTCCTCTTCAGCATATATATCCCCAGCTAAACCATGCAGATAAACTCCTAGAATTGCTGAATCAGCTGATGATAAACCTTGAGATAAAAAACCAAGAATGACTCCGATTAAAACATCACCACTTCCTGCAGTTGCCATTCCTGGGTTACCGGTTGAATTAAAATAGCATTCGCCTGAGGGTAAAACAATTGTTGTATGAGCTCCTTTTAAAACCAAAACAATTTGATATTTATGAGAAAACTCAATAGCGATTTTTAATCTGTCAAAATCATTTTTCCATGAGCCCACCAATCGCTCAAATTCTTTGGGATGAGGCGTTAACACTGTACCCGGAGGCAATAATTCAAGCCAATCTTTATGATTAGCTAAAATATTTAATCCATCAGCATCAATAACCAATGGTTTAGTACATTTTTGCAACAACTGCTGTAGTGTTTGGCATGTATTAGCAGTGCAGCCAATGCCAGGACCGATACCTACGGCATCAAAATCACTCAAATTGGGGAATTCAGTTAAAAGAATATCGGATCTATCGATGCTCACCATTGCTTCGGGCACTGCTGTTTGAATAATATTATACCCAAAATGTGGAACATGAGTGGTTAATAGTCCAACCCCCGATTTCAAACATGCTTTTGATGCTAAAACGGCAGCTCCCATTTTCCCATAACTCCCCGACAATATTAAGGCATGGCCAAAATGACCTTTATGAGTAAATTTATCACGAACAGGAAATTTCGGTTTAATTGTTTCGAGCGTAACATAATGCCAATTGCTCTCAATTTTGTTTGTACTTTCGGGATGTAAACCTATGGGCAAAATCTCCCATGAGCCCAACATCCTCTCATTTTCGGGAAATAAAAACGATAATTTTGGAAATTCAAACGTTAATGTATTGGTTGCATTTATCACATTATCATTCGGAAATTGATTTTCTTCGGCCATTAACCCAGATGGAATATCGATGGCAACAATTGTTTTTTTTGATTGATTAATCAACTTAACTATCTCAATAGCTTTACCTTCTAAAGGACGTGACAATCCAACACCAAAAAGGCCATCCACAATAAGTGATACATTTTGAGGAATCTCAAGACTTGGAATACTATCTATATCCAATACTTTAATTTGGGAAATATGCTTCATTCGATTATAACTAGCCGAACAATCTGCACTCATTTTAAGTGGTTGATAGTGCCACACAGTTATATCCCACCCATCGAAAGCCAGCATACGAGCCAATGCCAAAGCATCGCCCCCATTATTTCCAAATCCTGCAACTATTAATGCCGATGAGGCCGAAAACCGACTCTGAACCCATTGAAACAACTGTAAAGAAGCTCTTTCCATTAAATTTATTGATAATATTGGCTCCTGTTCAATTGTGTATTGATCCAATTGAGAAATTACATTGGATGGAAAAATTTTCATTCCCTTTATATTTTAATATTTACTTCGTTATTGTGATTTTCAATAAATATATGATCATTGTATATCAGTTGTCTTTAATTCTAAAACAATAATTATAGCTGCCAAATAACGCCCAAGTTTTAAAAGACAAATAAATCAGGCATTAAAACAAAGGTAAATCTTTTGCCATCTAAAAAAAAAGCAATTTTTATAATAGTAAAGAGTTCATTTAAATTCCTCAATTTAACTATTAATAAAAACAACCGCCCAATAATAATTGACTTAAAAACCTGTCATTAGTCAACTCAACGATTACAATATTTAACTATTTTTGCTAATATTATAAACTTAAACCAATAAATATAAAAATATGTTTAAAGAACATCCCAAAGGGCTAATCGTAGCCTTTGTAACAAACATGGGCGAACGATTCGGATTCTATACCATGATGGCCATATTAGTATTGTTTCTACAAGCAAAATATGGTCTTTCGGAATCAACCGCAGGTAATATCTACAGTTGGTTTTACTTTGGTATTTATGCTTTAGCACTTATTGGAGGAATTGTAGCCGATGCAACACGCAAATATAAATTAGTTATACTATTAGGTATTGTTATAATGTTTGCTGGATATTTAATAATTGCAGTTCCCAATTTACCTTTAACTATTACTGTTGTTGGTTTATTCACAATTGCTTTAGGAAATGGTTTATTTAAAGGCAATTTGCAAGCAGTTGTTGGTCAATTATACGATAATCCAACCTATTCGAAAGTCAGAGATTCGGCCTTTATGATATTTTACATGGGAATAAACATTGGTGCTTTTTTTGCACCTTTTGTTGCTACCGGAGTTCGAAACTGGTTTTTAGGAACACAAGGTTTTACACATGATGGAAGCTTACCCGCTATGTGTCACGCTTTTCAGTCAGGAACATTAGAGAACACAAACGAATTTCAAGCTTTAGCGAATCAGGTATCAGGAAGTGCGGTAACCGATTTAACAGCTTTCGCTCAACAATATATTGATGCATTTTCTAAGGGATACAATTATGCTTTTGCTATTGCAGCAGGTACAATGGTACTTTCGCTAATTGTATATTTATTATTTAACAAACATCTCCCTTCGGTAGAAAAACATGAGAACAAAGAATCGGTTGTAAAAATTAGCAAAGCAAATTCAACCAGTAGTCCTGTTGCAATAATATTAGCAGCTGGATTAATGTTAACCACATCTTATATTTTTCATTTTCTCTTTCAAAATGTAATGCTAGGGTTGGCAGTAGGCTTATTCGTTGGTTTCATAGCCTGGATATTTCAGATATCGACCAAAGAGGAACGTCCAAAAGTGGTATCGCTCATGCTTGTATTTTTTGTAGTTATCTTTTTCTGGATGTCGTTTCATCAAAACGGATTAACATTAACATTTTTCGCGCGCGATTACACAGTTAAAACAGTAGATGCATTTACCAATATCTTTTTCAATTTAAAATCGATCCTTACTTTTATTGCTGCCTCAGCTGGCTTAATACTTATTTTCGTTAGAAAAAAAGCAGCTGAAAAATTAATTGGATTAGCTACATTTTTAGTAATGGGTGGATTAACATATTACTTCACAACAAATTACACTAGCGAAAATCCAATTGCACCTGAAGTATTCCAATCGTTTAATCCTCTATTTATAGTGGCACTTACATTTCCAGTAATGGCTATTTTTGCTTGGATGGCAAAGAAAAACATTGAACCATCAACGCCAAAGAAAATTGGATTTGGAATGATAATAGCTGCATTAGGATTCTTGGTGATTCTTGTTGCTTCGCTCGACTTGGTTTCCCCTCACGAATTACAATTTATTGATGCAAATGGATTAACACGTTACAATCCAGTGCCAGCTTCATCTCGCGTAATGCCTTACTGGCTTATTAGCAGTTATTTGATATTAACCATTGCTGAGCTTTTTTTAAGTCCAATGGGACTATCATTTGTTTCAAAGGTTGCACCGCCACGTTTTCAAGGATTAATGCAAGGTGGATGGCTCTTAGCTACTGCCGTAGGGAATAAATTCTTATTCATTGGTAGTAACTTCTGGGGAAAACTCGACTTGTGGCAGTTATGGGCAATATTCATTGTATGCTGTTTATTGTCAGCCATATTCATTTTCACAATCATTAAACGGCTTGAAAATGCGACTAAAGATTCATAATTTCAGATAACTATAATAACTACAAAAGGAGGTGGTCACCTCCTTTTGTAGTTATACATCGTGTAAAATAAGCATCGGATGCTCTGGATGCAACACCATTTGTCTGGTTACGCTTGGATGGAAAAACCGATCGAAACGTCCCATCTGATGCCTTACCAATGTTATAATCTGAGCATCATTCTCTTCTACAAATTTATTAATACCATCAGATACCGTATCATCTTCGACAAAATTAAAGGACACATTAACCCCAGGAAAATGCTTGGCTATTAAATCTTCCGATTCAACTCTATCAGCAACATCTTCATCTAACACATTAACAAAAACCAAGGGAGAATGGAACATGTGCACCATATCACGAACCGGCTCAATGGTTTTATCACTT
This sequence comes from Bacteroidales bacterium, assembly GCA_038212305.1. GTDB lineage: Bacteria > Bacteroidota > Bacteroidia > Bacteroidales > Marinilabiliaceae > JBBQUP01. The sequence goes on along the minus strand of JBBQUP010000060.1, from coordinate 4,920 downwards.
GGAAAATCATGAAGATCTGTCGCAAATACAATTTTTTCGGGATACTTAAATTTTGCATGTCGAGGCACCAAAAATACTGGTGTAGGAATATGTTTAATCACATCGTAAGCTCTACTTCCTAATAAAAAATTCTCAAGGGCAGTCTCCCCTTTGCATCCTAATACCAATAAATCATAGGTGTGTTTCGTAACTTCATGCTTAACAGCATCAATTAAAGTACCAAATACCGACAATAGTTCAACTCGCGCTTGAGGATATCGATGATGGATAATAGACAATTCACTTTTCAAGCCCTTAAGACTCTCAGTAGCCCACTCCTCCTTAACTTGAGTGACATAAGGAGTTCCACTAAATTCAAGCTCATATGCATTTAAAAGGTAGTAATCCATGTTTGAGCTCTCAAACATTTTCAATGCATACATAACAGCATGTCGAGCTGTATCAGAAAAATCGGTTAATAACAAAATCCTTTTCATGACTTTTATGGTTTAGCAAAGTGGATAAAATGAATTATAGAATTTTTATCATTTCAGTTTTATGCCATCATAATCCGGAGTTGAAACCGTTGGATTATGTGTTAAAATACGAAAAAAAAGGACTTTAACAAGTCCTATCCGCTTAATTACGCTTATCTATCTAACACATACACACCTTACTACACTAGCTTTACCTTTATGAAATTGACCTTCTTTAAGTTCAATTTCTCTTGTCTCAATATTTATTTGTTTGCAATCGCTAAAATCACCCAATAACTCATCTTTCGAATAAAACAAATCCAAAGATTGGGGGCCACTCGAATCTCGGCCTAATTGCTCTTTTGCAAAACCTTCTAAAATTAGTACTCCTCCCTTTTTTAAATAGCTCAATAATTTTTTATGATATACTTTACGAAGTTCCGAGGGTTGATGCGCATAGATTAAAACAATTATATCAAAACGCTCTTCATTTGATAAAAGCCCGTCAAAGTCGTTGATTTGATAATCAATAGAAACACCTTTTTCTGCCGCTAATTTTAGTGCTTTTCTCTGGCCTTCGTCACTAATGTCAAAAGCCGTTACTTCCCATCCTTGTGTTGCTGCCTAAACAGAATTTCGCCCTTCACCCTCAGCGGCAAATAAAGCTTTCCCCGGTTTCAATAATTTAATCTGCTGAAGTAAAAAATCATTTGGATCAGTCCCATAAACATACTCATCCATAGCGTAACGCTCATTCCACACCTCTTTCATCTTTTTTTTCATGTAATTGAATGAATTAATACCAATAATTTCAAATTCAACAACAATTTTCAATAAGTTGTTTGTACCTGTATAAATTTATTATAAATGAAGACAGAGATAGTAAGAATATTAGATATTCGACGGCTAGATATGATATTTATAGACGTCAAAAAATCTTGACGTCTATAAAATTTAAACAGCTTCTTAACTTAATTCGGTATGCTTTTTATTGTTTGGATTAGGTTGTTTAGTTGGCTTTGTTACTGTTTCAAAAGCAATTGCAATAGCCTTTATTAAATCTGATGAATCTTCTAATCCAATACTCATACGTATTAAATTTGGCGTAATTCCAATCCGATTTCGATCCGCTTCAGACACATCGCAATGTGTCATTGTAGCTGGATGTTCAGCTAAGCTTTCGGTTGAACCCAAACTAACAGCTAACTTAAACAGTTTTAAATTATTTAAAAACTGAAAAGCTTCAAATTCACCACCTTCAATTTCAAAAGCTATCATTGAACCAGGGGATAAACATTGTTGACTAAAAATTTTCATTTGTCTCTCATCATTTATAAATCCTAAATAATGCAGATTTTTAACTTTATTATGAGAACTTAAAAATTTCGCTATCTCCCAAGCATTATTTGCTTGTTGAACCATTCTTATTTTTAGTGTTTCTAAACTTCGCTGTACTAACCATGCTGAATGTGGATCAATTTGAGAACCCAAAAAAGTCCTTAATCCTTTAATTTGACTTACTAAACTATTCTTTCCTAAAACAGCTCCACACAAAACATCGCTGTGTCCCCCTATAAATTTTGTTCCGGAATATAAAACTAAGTCAATACCAAATTCGAGCGGATGTTGAAAAATAGGTCCCAAAAAAGTATTATCAACTATTGAGTAACAAACATGATCATTAACTGAATAGTAATCGGATAGTTGCTTAATCAAAACCAAATCAATAAGATGATTGGTTGGATTTCCAGGCGTTTCGATAAATATTGCTCCTGGCTTTTTATTAGGACAATGCGATGCAACCTGATTAATTATTCGCTGCGGACTACTATCAGGATCAATGCACAATGCTTGAATGCCCATATTACTTAAAACATGATTAAAAAAATGATCAGTTCCCCCATAAACCGGAGAAGCATATAACAATAAATCACCTGGTTTAAGCAATGTTAAAATAGATGTTGATATGGCTGCCATTCCACTTGAGAAAAAGGCGCATTGTTCAGTATTTTCATATAACGCTAATCGTTTTTCTAAAATATCTACATTCGGATTATTTATGCGACTATAAATCATTCCCATTTTTTCATCCTCTATTGGCTGTCGCAATCCGTAAGCTAATTCAAAAAAGGCCTTTCCTTCTTCAGCTGTCTTAAAGGCAAAAGTAGATGTTTGATACAAAGGGCATTTTACTGAACCATAGTGTTGGTAGGCATCGTAGCCATATGACATCATTAAACTTTCGGGAGAATAATTTGAAGCTTCCATATTAGTAATATTTTCTTAAATTTACACATATTACAAGTAAAGAGCCACAAATATTAACATTTAACAGTGATAATTACTAGATTTTATATTATATATAGAAGATTTCACTAAATGCTTATTCATATTTATTCATGCATAGAAAAATATTCCCTTTACTAATAATTCAACCAATCATGATTGACTCAACAGACAAAAAAATATTGAATCTTTTACAAAAAGATTGCAAAACTTCGATAAAGGAAATTGCGTCAAAACTAAGTCTTACGACTACTCCCATTTACGAGCGAATAAAAAAAATGGAACGAGACCATATCATTTCAAAGTATGTAGCTATTATCAATAAAAAATCAGCGGGTAAAAACATAACCGCTTTTTGTAATGTTTCGCTCAAGGAACACTCCAAAGAATTTATCCATCAATTTGAAAAGCAAATCATTGACATTACTGAAATCATTGAATGTTACCACGTTGCAGGCATTTACGACTATATGCTAAAGGTTGTCGTAAATGATATGGATGCCTACCATTATTTTATATACAATAAGCTTTCAGCAATCGAAAACATAGGAAATGTAAGAAGTTCATTCGTCATGAATGAATTAAAAGAAAGTACGCTTATTCAATTTGATTAATTAAAACTCAGATAAATTTTGATTTTTTCAATAAAAAACTCTCGAAAAAAGCCAGTCAATCTCAATCGCATCAAGATTTTGCACTTTTTTACATTTATTATTTTTATTTATTCTAAACACAAATTCAATACAATCGTTTGTATAATGCTTAGAATGGTTAATTTTGTAGGATTTTTTTTAAGCAAAATGAGCGATAACGAGATTATAGAGCATCAAGGGATTATTGTTGGCCTAAATAAAAAAGTGGTTAGTGTTCAAATCACTAATCAGTCAGCATGTGCCTCGTGTCATGCAAAAGGTGCATGCAGTTCTAGTGATTTAATGGACAAAATAATTGAAATAAACACTCCAGTAGCCAATTTGTTCAACGAAGGTCAAATTGTAAGTATTGGTGAAAAAAGCTCACAAGGTTTCATTGCCGTTTTTTGGGCATATATTCTTCCTACCATTTTAATATTGTCATACTTAATAATTAGCAGCCAATATATATCCAATGAAATCATCGTTGGTTTATCGACCTTGGGGCTAGTAACACTTTATTTTATTGTATTGTATTTATTTCGATCGAAGTTGAAAAACAGTTTTACGTTCACAATTAAAAATCTATATTAAAAAATTTATGAACGACGTTGTACTGATAACAATTATAACCCTTGCCATTTTAGGCGCTTTATCAGCAGTCATTTTATACATGGTTGCTCAGAAATTTAAAGTATTTGAAGATCCTCGAATTGATGAAGTAGAGCAAGCATTACCTGCTGCCAACTGTGGTGGTTGCGGATTTCCAGGTTGTAGAGCGTTTGCCGAAGCATTGGTGAAAGCCGATGACATCTCAGCATTAAATTGCCCAGTTGGAGGTGCTGAAACTATGCAAAAAGCGGCTGCCATACTTGGGAAGGTTGTAGAAGCAAAAGCACCAGTCATTGCAGTTCTGCGCTGTAACGGCACATGCGAAAACCGACCCAAAACAAACGCTTACGATGGGGCAACCTCTTGCGCAATTGCCGCTTCACTATATGCTGGCGAAAGTGGATGTTCATTTGGATGTTATGGCCTTGGCGATTGTGTTGTTTCGTGCCAGTTCGATGCCATGTACATGGACGAAAAAACAGGATTGCCTGTTATTGATCAAGATAAATGTGTGGCTTGTGGTGCCTGCGTTAAAGCGTGCCCAAAAATTATCATCGAATTAAGAGCAAAAGGACCGAAAAATAAACGCATTTATATTTCATGTGCCAACAAAGACAAAGGAGCAATTGCTAAAAAAGCGTGTGACGTTGCCTGTATTGGATGCGGAAAATGCGTAAAAGAGTGTCCTTACGAGGCAATAAGTATGGAGAACAACTTAGCATATATTCATGATGACAAGTGCAAACTTTGTCGGAAATGTGTATCAGTTTGCCCAACGAATGCTATTGTAGAAATAAATTTTCCACCAAAGAAAATTAAAACCACCGATGATAGTGTTACTACAACCAATGAATCTAATTTGTAATTAAACCTTGGAGGATCAAACGTGTTAAAAACATTTAAACTTGGTGGTATTCATCCAGCCGAAAACAAAC
>JBBQUP010000059.1:0-23587 GCA_038212305.1 Bacteroidales bacterium | reverse complement strand
AGAAGATGATTGATAAATTTAAGCATAAATTTGTTGAGGAAGCACTCGATAATGTTCATGATCTTGAAGAAGCACTTCTGCTATTAGAAAATGATAAACAGAATAAAGAGATTATTGAACGAATATTTAGAGCTATGCACTCCCTTAAAGGTGGTGGTGCCATGTTTGGTTTTAATGACTTAAGTGATTTTACGCACCATTTAGAAACCGTTTTTGATTGGGTACGCAACGGAAAACTTGAAGTTACTAATAACATTATTTCCCTTACGCTTAAAGCTATCGATCATATTAAACACCTTTTAGAAACTGGTGATTTATCTAATTCATCCGAAAAACGTGATCAGCAAGTATTAATTGAAAAAATACAAGGACTTATTTCAGGGTCATCAACTGAAATTAAACAATCAGATAATCAACCAATAGCTCAGGAAGATGATGGCTCAAAAACCTATTTAATTAATTTCGAGCCAGATAAAGATATTCTACGAAATGGTACCAATCCTATTTATCTTTTAGATGATATTCATGCTTTAGGAAAAGCGATTAGCATACCATTTTGTCACAATGTACCAGCATTTTCATCATTTAAAACCATTACCAATTATTGTAATTGGCAAATCATTTTAAATACATCATCCCCTGCAAATGAAATAAAAGATGTATTTATTTTTGTTGAAGATGAATGTAAGTTAGAGGTTTTTGAAATTTCAAAAGGCGATATTTTATCAAACCCTTATCTTAGCCAATTAATACAATCGGCTAAATCAACAGGAAATCATTTAGAACTACAAGCATTAAAAGCTTTGGTTGGAAATGCCGAAAAAGCTGATGATACTTTAGACGCAAAAAAGAAAATTCTTTTCAAAGAACATAAAATTCAAAGTATTCGTGTGGCTTCAACCAAGGTGGATGAATTGGTTACATTGGTTAGTGAATTAGTTACAGTACAAGCACAATTAAATTTATATGCCGAAAAAAGTGGAGAACCCACCATTTTGGCCTTAGCTGAAAATATTCAAAAATTATCGCGACAGCTTAGAGATAATGCTTTCGAAGTAAGTCTTATTCCATTACAAAACGAACTCATGCGTTTTCAGCGTTTAGTCAGAGATTTATCTAAAGAACTAAACAAAGAAATTGATTTCGTAATCGAAGGTGGTGACATTGAACTAGATAAAAACATCATTGAACATCTTACCGATCCTTTACTACACATCATTCGTAATTCAGTAGATCATGGCATCGAAATGCCAGCTGAACGAACAAAGCAAGGCAAATCACCAAAAGGAACCATCCTTTTTAAAGCATTTTATTCAGGAGCTAATGTGGTAATTAATGTATCTGATGATGGAAAAGGAGTTGACCCTCAGTTTATTAGAACTAAAGCTATTGAAAAAGGGTTAATAGATAAATCCGATAATCTGGATGAGAAAGAAATTTTTGATCTCTTATTTTTAAGTGGTTTTACAACAAAAGATGAAGTAAGCGATTTATCAGGACGAGGTGTAGGAATGGATGTGGTTAAAAAGAAAATTTCTGAAATCCGTGGAGAAGTTAATATATCTTCAGAACATAACATCGGAACCACTACCACACTTGAAATCCCTTTAACCTTATCAATTATTGATGGATTGCTTTTAAAAATTGGTCAAACCGAATATGTTGTTCCAATTTACTCGGTTGAAAAAATTTATGAATTAACTGATGGCAAAATTGGAAAAAGTTTAAACCATATCATTACAATTGAGAATAAACAATACACATTTATTGATTTACGAGATGTTTTTGGATCTGAAAAAAATGAAGATTCTGAATTCGGAGAAGGTCAGTTAATAATGGTTAAATACGAAAATAAAACAATAGGTCTTGTTGTAGATCAGGTTATTGGCGAATATCAAACGGTTGTTAAACCATTAGGAAGGTATTTAAAATCGCATGAAACAATTACAGGAGCATCTATTTTAGGAAGTGGAAATATTGCTTTTGTAATTGATACCAATAGGCTTATACACCATTTTTCATTCAGAAAAATTAAAACCAAATGACAGAAACCATAAATACAATAATATCCTTTCAGGCAAGCGATGAATATTTTTGTTTTGATGCAATGAACGTCAGAAACATATTGGAATTGGGAAAAATTACAAAAATTCCTAACGCTCCCCCATTTATGGTTGGTTTAATAAACCTTCACGGCAACATTATTCCAATTGCCGACTTTAGAATTATGATTGGCATTGAAAATCCCGTAAATACAAAAAATACATCAATAATTGTTGTAACGCCTGATGGTACCACCCAATCATATATTGGTTTTATTGTAGATATGGTTAACGAAGTGATCACCGTTCAATCCTCTCAATTAACAGAAAATATTATTGAAGGAATAGGAATGGTCAACTCATTTGACGGAACGTATAATTTCGAAAACCTTTTTATACATCTTATTAACCTAGATAGTTTAATTACGAGAATAGAAGAATTTAAATAATTGTAAGCATGGAATACGGTTTTCAAACATATTTAACTTTTAAAATTGGTGAATCACTTTTTGGTGTTACAGTTGATAAAGTATTAGAAATAAACGAATATAAAGCACCACAACCAATTCCCGAGAGTATAAACTATTTATTGGGCATTACTGAATTTCGTGAAGAGATTATTCCGATTATCGACAGTGGATTAAAACTAAATTTTAACCGTACTGACATTAATGCCCTTTCATGCATTATTGTTTTAGAATTGTATAATTCCGAATTATCTAAAAAATATCATTTAGGGATTATTGTCGACTCAGTAACAGATGTTATTGAAGTACCTTTGGATGAAATTAAAAACATAGAAAATGATTTTAAACCTGGCTACATTTTAGCATCAGTAAAAAGTTCACAAGGATGGGTTTATATAATGAACTCAGATAAAATTTTCAACGAAAAAGAGGTAATAGCCATTGATAAAGTTTTAAAAACAATTAAATAAATGAAATCCGATTCGAAAATATTAAAAGATTTGGACTGCTTTAAAGCAGAATTATCTGAGAGTGACTTTCAGATATTTAGCTCTTTTATATACAACGAATATGGTATTAAAATGCCCTCTATAAAGCGAATAATGCTTCAAGGTCGTCTTTTAAAACGAATTCGCGATTTGAACATGAGCTCATATAGCGAATATAAAAACTACTTTTTTTCCAAAGAAGGTCAAGAAAAAGAGTTGTATAATTTCTTAAATGTCATTACCACAAATAAAACCGACTTTTTTAGAGAACCTGGTCATTTTGATTACTTAACTAATCATGTTCTTAAAAAATTCATTGTAGCAAATTCAAGAAATCAACTTAAACTTTGGAGTGCTGGATGCAGTAGCGGTGAAGAACCCTATACAATTTCTATTGTTTTAAATGAATTCAAACGATTAAATCCACAATTCATGTTTTCCATCGTAGGAACTGACATATCTAACCAAGTTTTAGAAAAAGCTGCTAAAGGAGTTTATCCTGAAGAGAAAATTGATTTTGTTCCTATTGAATTAAAAAGAAAATATTTCTTAAAAAGTAAAGACAGATTAAACCCAACAGCACGAGTAAATCCAATTTTACAAGCAAATATTACTCTAAAACACTTAAACTTAATGGATACATTCTTTGACATGAAAGAAACATTTCATGTTATATTTTGTAGAAATGTACTCATATATTTTGATCGAGCCACCCAAGAAAAAGTCATAAATAAGCTCTGTCAATTTCTTGAACCAGGCGGGTATTTTTTCATTGGGCATTCCGAATCATTATCAGGAATGAACGTCCCTTTAAATCATATTAAACCAACAATTTTTCAAAAACAGTAATAAACAAGGTATAAATATATTACTATGAGCGATTTAAACGATAAACAACTATTAAAAGTACTTCGTGACCGACTCGATGAGAGAAAAAGTTATGAAACCGAAGTAGAGCATTTATCTAAAGAATTACAGGAGATTACCCGAAAATTTAAAGAGTCGGAAGCACTTAAAAGCCATTTTATTTCGAATATTTCAAACGAAATTGTAAATCCTTTTACTTCAATTTTGGGTCTGTCAAAAGCCATACTCTCAGTAGAAAAGCAAGACTGGAAAAAAGTTGTTTCCATGGTTGCCTTAATACACAGTGAAGCTTTTAACCTCGATTTTCAACTTCGAAATATATTTGTTGCTGCAAAAATTGAAGCAGGTGAAATACAACCTAATGTTGCCAAAGTTAATATCCGCAGCCTAATTCAAACAGGTATTGACTCATTTAATATCGTTTCTCGAAAAATGGGAATTGATATTTCATTGGATTTTAATATTGAGCATGGATTTGGTAAAAATTATTACTTCAAAACCGATTCTGAAAAACTAAAACTAGTTATCAGCAACTTAGTTAATAACGCTTTAAAGTATAGTTTTAAGGATAGTAAAATAATTGTGACTGTTTGGGTTGATGAAGACATTCTATATTTCTCAGTTAAGGATAATGGAACTGGGATTTCAGAAAAAAACCAAAAAATTATTTTCGAACGATTCAAACGAATTGATACTGGTATTAACTCATTGAATAGAGGACATGGCTTAGGTTTATCTATTACCAAAGCTCTGCTCGATGTAATGGGAGGTAATATTGAAATTGATAGTAAAAAAGGAGATGGTTCAACTTTCACCGTTTCACTACCCGAAGCGCGAAATATTGTTGATGGTTTTAGTGGAGATGGAAATGATATATTCTTTGATGAAGGAGATGAGATTTTTTAAGGATAAGTAAATGGATAAGAACTACTTGCAACATTTTCTGTATCCTTCGTCACTATTTGTCAGTAAAGACCCATATTTAGTTAAAACTATTTTAGGTTCTTGTGTTTCGATTTGTTTGATCGATAAACGACTTAAGATTGGAGGAATCAACCATTTCATGTTACCCAACTGGAATGGTAACGATTTAGCATCTCCAAAATATGGTAATATAGCCATTGATAAGTTAGTCGATAAAATGAAATATCACGGATCTAGATTAGAAGACATACAGGCAAAGATTTTTGGAGGAGGAGATCTTTTAGGTTCAACAAAAGAAAACAGTATTATGATTGGCGAACGAAATATTAGAGTTGCCAGAATGATGCTTGAAGAAATTGGTATACCTATAATTGCGTCAAGCACCGGAGGAAAAAAAGGAAGAAAAATTCTATTTTTTACTGATACTGGGGAAGTACGCCATAAATTTTTAGAAAAACAAACTTATTAATTAAACTATGTTTAATTAATAAGTAAATCTATATCGCTTGAAAATCAGATAATTCTGGAATTTATCCGGAATTTTTATTCAATACTCAATATTAACAATATTAGATTTGAAACTGATTAGGTGATTTTAACGTACTACCTTAACTATTCTGGTATTTGGTATTTAATTATAAAAAACTATCTTTTACCAACCATAATTATTAAAATTAGTCATTCTTTTTTGACAACCTTTTTATGAAGGATAAAATAAAAGTACTCATAGTAGACGATTCAGCAGTAGTAAGGCAAAGTCTGAGTTCCATACTAAGTTCCGATCCTGAAATAGAGGTAATAGGTACTGCTGCAGATCCAATAATTGCAGTAAAGAAAATTCTAAAAGAAGTTCCCGATGTTATTACATTAGACATTGAAATGCCTCGAATGGACGGACTAACGTTTCTTCGAAAGATAATGTCTCAACATCCAATTCCGGTTGTTATTATTTCATCACTCACTAGTAGTGGAACAGAAACAGCTATGAAAGCTCTTGAATATGGAGCTTCAGATGTTATTGGAAAACCATCGATGAATACAACTAAATTTTTTGAAGAATCAAAAATACTTCTTTGTGATTCAGTTAAAGCAGCAGCACTATCGAAATTAGCTCGCAAAAAAATATCCTCTTCATCACCAACATTATTAACCATCCCGTCTCACGCTGAGCCACTATCAGTTCAGCCAAAATATACGGCTGATGTTATTCTTGATAAAGCAACTGGACATAGTCACTTTGCTCATACCGAAAAAATTATAGTCCTCGGAGCCTCCACTGGCGGTACCGAAGCTATTCGAACTTTTTTAAAACAATTGCCTGAACGTTTTCCGGGAATTGCAATTGTTCAGCACATGCCAGAAGGGTTCACTAAATCTTTTGCTAATAGTTTAAATACTATTTGTAACCTTGAAGTAAAAGAAGCTGAAAATGGAGATAAATTATATCCCGGAAGAGTATTAGTTGCTCCAGGAAGTAAACATATGCTTTTAAAATTAGTTGGCAAAGAGTATTTTGTTGAAATAAAAGATGGCCCATTGGTTAATCGACATAGACCGTCCGTTGATGTATTATTTCGTTCCGCTGCTAGATATGCTGGAAATAATGCTATTGGGATACTGTTAACCGGAATGGGAAATGATGGCGCAAAAGGGATGATGGAATTGAAAGAATCTGGAGCATTTAATATTGCTCAAGATGAAGCATCCTCAATAGTTTTTGGCATGCCGCGCGAAGCCATCAAGTTAGGTGCTGTTGATCAAACACTTGCTATTGATAAAATTGCTGATTACTTAAAAGCAAAATTGAATATTCGATAAAATAATATATTTAACCAACTTCATTTGTTCAACCAAAATGAAAAAGTTTAACCCAAAACAAATGCCTAAAATATACTCTCTTAGAGGAGCGTTTATAGGTCTATTTTTTCTTGCATTAACGGTCCTTTTAACAGTAAACTCTTACATTTTTGTAAGCCAAAAAGGTGAATTTTCTGATTTATTCATCATGTTTCCAGGATTATGGATTATAGCAACTCTTCCCATTATTCTTGGCATTATTGGTTACTATTTTTCTCGTGGCCTTGCTCGTTTGTTTAAAAAACAACAAAAAATACTTAATTACGAAGCTCATCAATCTAAAATTGTCTTAGATTTTATTGAAAATTTAAGACAAGGAAATATAGAAACTGATACACCTATCGAAAACATAAATACCAAAGTTGGTCAGTCTCTAACGGGATTAAGAAAATTCATGATTAAAAGTAAGCACGACGAAGAAAAGCGAAGAATTGAAGAAGATCAACGCACTTGGGTAACTCATGGATTAGCCCGTTTTGGAGAAATTCTTAGACAAAATACAGATAACATAGAAGTGCTATCCTATAACATTATCGATTACCTAGTTAGTTATACAAAAGTTAATCAGGCAGGAGTATTCCTTATTAATACAAATTCTCAGGGTGGAAAATTTTTCGAATTAACTGCATTTGTAGCTTATGATCGTAAAAAATTCGCTAACAAAACAATACAATGGAACGAAGGGCTCATTGGCAGATGTGCCATGGAAAAAGAAACCATTTTTTTAACCGAAATACCTAATAACTACGTTTCAATAACTTCTGGTCTTGGAGAATCTAATCCAAATGCCTTATTAATTGTGCCTTTAAAGGTTAACAATGAAATCTATGGAGTTATAGAGTTGGCTTCATTTAAAATTTTCCAGGATTTTGAAATCAGTTTTGTTGAAAAATCAGCTGAGAGCATTGCTGCAACCATCTCAAATGTGAAAATTAACATTCAAACAGCTAATTTATTAAAAGAAACTCAAATTCAAGCCGAAAAAATGGCTCAACAGGAAGAAGAACTTCGACAAAATCTTGAAGAAATGCAAGCAACTCAAGAGGAAAGTGAGCGTCGAGAAATCGAAATGAAAGGTATTCTTGAAGCAATTGATCATGCAGCAATCAGTAGCGAATTTGAAACAGATGGAACCTTAATTACAGTGAACCATAACTTTTTAAAAACATATAAATATAACCCTGAAGAAATTGAAGGCCAAAATCTTAAAATATTCTCCTTCAAAGATGATCTTGCTGAACTCGAAAAAACCCTTTCTGATCTTCAGAACGGACACAATTTTAAAAGTCGAGTTAGAAGAAGAAATAAAATGGGAGATGAAATATATCTCTTAACAACTTATACTCCGGTAATTGATCATGCTGGAGATATAATCAAAATTTTAAGCCTCGAAAACGACATTACAGAACAAGTTAAAATGGAAGAGGCACTTAAACGTAGCAAAGAAGAGCTTGGTGTAATGTTAGAAGAAACCCGCAACGATATTAAAGCTCAATTCAAAGAAATAGAAGCTGTAAAAATTAGAAACGAAAAAACGCTCGAAGGAGCCTTGGATGCTATCATAACTACCGATAAAGAAGGTATTGTAAGATTTTTTAACGCAGCAGCCGAAAAACTGTGGGGTTTCTCACGCCAAGATATCCTTGGAAAACAGGTAAAACAACTATTCTCACCAGAAACATTAGAAAACAATCCTTTTGTTGCAGCTTTTGTTGATCCTGAAAGTGAAAAAATTGTTGGCGAACGACGCGAAGTTCCTATAAAAAATGTTTATGCCGACGAAATATCAGTCCTTTTCTTACTTTCAGAGGCTAAAGTTGGCGATGATCACTCTTTTACTGCTTTTATTCAGAACGTTGAAGTTGAATTATTTTAATTCTCAAAACGATGAATTACAAGGAATATTTGTTAGAACTTAAAAAGTATTCGCCATATGATTTTAGCGAATATTCCGATAATTCCATTCAACGACGAATTGCTAAAATAATGGAAGACTATTGTCTTACAATGGAAGAATTACTTGAAAAAACAAAGACAGATTCAACTTTTGTAGAACAATTAGTAAATGATATTACAGTTAATACAACCGATTTTTTTCGCGATCCTGAGCTTTGGCTTGAATATTTAAATACCATTTTAACAAAATATAAAAATAAACCACAAGTTACAATGTGGCATGCTGGTGCTTCAACGGGTCAAGAGGTTTTTAGCAATATTATATTACTAAATGAAAAAGAATTACTGAAAAAAAGTAAAATATATGCAACAGATATCAATCGGTTTGTTTTAGAGGAAGCAAAAAATGGTGTATACAGATATTCCTCGAACATAAAAACTATTGAAGCTTTTTGCTCCTTATTTAAAAATAATCAAACAATTGATTGCTCTGAATCAGCAATCCTATCAAAATATTTCATCTATGAAAACGAACGAGATCATCTAAAAATAAATACTGATATAAAAGAAATACCCTTTTTTAAAAAACATGATTTAGTTCAAGAATCGATTCCATTTAATGTAAAATTCGATGTTATTTTTTGTCGCAACGTATTGATATATTTCAATACCGGTTTACAAACAAAGATTTTAAAAATGTTTTACGATAACATGAATCCCGGTGGCATACTAATTCTTGGAAATAATGAAGGTCTATCTGGGTTTTTTAAGACAAAATTCGTAAAACATGGTAATTTTTTTACGAAGTCAAATGCTTTTCATTTCAAATCATAAATGAAACCATGGCATTATCAATTTCATTCAGTGAATTACGTGAATTAAGCCTAGCCTATACAAACAAAACTGGCTACCCTTTTAGCGAATTTTCTATTTCATTTTTAAAACGACAATTATCAAAATATTGCGAAAAATATCATATTCGCCGACTACAACATTTTTATGAACAGATAGAAAACAAAATTTTTGTCGAATCACTCTTATATTTTTTATCGGTTGATACATCCGAAATGTTTCGCGATCCTAGTTTTTGGAGGATGCTTGTCCCTAAAGTATTTCCAAAATTAAATGCCGATCTACATTCAATATGGTTTCCTGATGCGTCATCAGGAGAGGAAATTGCATCTTTATTGATATTACTAAAACTAACTAACAACTTATCAAATATATCAATCGAATTTAACCATCCATCCAGAACGCGCATAGAAGAAATTAACTCAGGAATAATTAAAACCAATAATATATCACTATTTCAAACAAATTTTAAACGATTAGAATTTGATGAATCAATTGATAGCTACATAAATTTAGTTATCAATTCTATTTTTCTAAATCCCAATTTAGTCAACAACATTAAAGGACAAAAAGGATGGTTTCTTACTCCACCTCTCAATTCTCCTTCAATAATTTTTTTTAGAAATTCGATGTTGTATTTTTCTAAAACCCTACAAAATCAAGTCGCTTTGTATTTATTTGAAAAACTTAAACCAGGAGGCTTTTTAATGCTAGGAATTAAAGAAAACATACCAGAATCAATCAAAGATAAAATGATAATTATAGATGAAAATGAGCGTATTTTTCAGAAACCAGGAGTATTAATGCCACTGATTAATGAGTAATATGAATTTTAAAGCGATAGTAATTGGAGGTTCTGCCGGAAGTTTTTCGGTGGTAGGTAAAATATTGTCACAACTTGATGCCAACTTCTCAATTCCTATTATTTTATGCCTCCATCGTTTAAAGCATGTTCGCTCAGGACTATTAGAAGGATTACAATTAAAGAGTCATTTACAAGTGTATGAACCATTAGATAAAGAACGAATTAGAAACAACATGGTTTATCTAGCTCCCTCCAATTATCATCTTTTTATTGAATATGATAGTACATTTATGTTATCAACTGAAGAAGAAAACAATCATAGTAGACCTTCTATTGATCATACTTTATCCTCGGCAGCATTAACTTTTCGGGAAAAATGCCTTGGAATTTTGCTTACAGGTGCAAATAAAGACGGAGCCAAGGGTTTAAAGGACATTTACGACCGAAAAGGATATACAATAATTCAAAACCCTGATACTTGTGATATAAAAACAATGCCATTAGCTGCACAAAAATTATTTAATCCTCATCAAATTTTATCACCAAATGAAATAGCACAATTCCTTAATTCCTTATCCAATGACTAAAAAATCACTAAATGTTCCCTTTCTTATAATTATTTCATTAGGAGCTATTGCCTATTCTATTTCTCTATTGAAATACATTTTTCTTAATGAAACTTTACCAGCAATCTATTACATATTTGAATTTTCCTCTTATTTAATTTTCTTATTCATACTATATTTTTCTGATTTTCAATCGATTATTAAGAATAAAAAAATTAAAGCACTCGATTTGGAAATTAAAGACCTGAAAAAATATTACGAAGCACGAGAAAGTAAATATTTACTTAGGATTCTTGATTTAGAAGCTAAAGAAAAAGAGGAACTTCATTTCGATCAAAGACGAAGAAAAATCCTATCCAATTTATTTGCATCCATACCTGTCACCAAAAATACTAAAGATAAGCTAAATCATTTCCTTCATACTTTATCTAATAATTTTGAAATAAACCTAGCAATTTTTTACATAGTTTCAGATATGAAAACATCATTTAATCCTATTCAAACATTTGGAATTGAATCAATTGAATCGATACTTTCGTTCAGTCCTGGAGAAGGTTTTTGCGGCCAGGTTGCCCTTGACCAAGTACCTTTTTTACTTGAAGATATACCACAAGAATACCATTCAATTGTTTCTGGATTAGGCAATCAAATTCCTAAGCATATATATTTCTTGCCAGTAATTAAGGATAGCAATACAATTGGCCTTGTTGAAATTGGTACCTTTAAAACCATTGATATTATAAAAATGTGGCCCGAAATAAATAATAATTTAATAGATTTGTTAACTTAAAGAATATCTGACAATTAAAAATTTGATTTACTAAAATTTATGAGAAAAACATTTCATCAACCATTATAATATGAAATTCATCTGGAACCAAGTAAAAGATTTATCCACTAAATTTCTCAATTTTAAAATAATTGATGAGAAAAACTTATATTTTATTTTTACTGCTGATTTTATAATGCTATTATTGTTTTGGAGCGGTTTTTCGTCCATTCTAAACAAAGATTTCTCTCTTTTTCAAATTTTTTATTTACATAAATACCCATTAATATGGGCCGTTGACTTTATTATATTCTCAATACCATTTCAAATAGTATTTTTTGCAAATTATAATCGTTTAGTTATAAAAAAACTAAAAGAAGAACTATATTATCTTAAAGAAAACATTAACGAAAATATAGATCTAGCCTCACAAATTGGTGAAGGAAAAATAACACGATTCACTGCAACTGAAGATGATTTAGCGTCGGCACTCATATCGTTGGGGAAAAATCTTACCTCAACCAAGAAAAAAGAAGAAGAACAAAATTGGATTGCTCGTGGAAAAGAAAAAATATCAGATATATTACGTGAATACACTAAAATTGAACTTCTTGCATACGATGTATTAAAAGCAGTACTTGAATACTTAGGTGCAATCCAAGGTGCTGTATATCTTTTAAAAGACAATCAACTCACTAACATAGCAACATTGGCTTATAACCGCCAACGATTTATTAATCAATCTATATCTATAGGTGAAGGATTAATAGGAGCTTCGGCCTACGAAAAAGATTTAATATATAGGACAGAAATACCAGATGACTATTTTACTTTAACCTCAGGTATTTTAGGCGAACAAAAACCTAAAAGCTTACTCATTATCCCTTTAATGCAGGAAGATGATATTCAGGGTGTTATGGAGTTGTGTTTTTTTGATTCTAAAATTTCGAAATATAAACTCGAATTGGCTCGAGAACTTAGTTCTATTATTGGACGTACATTTTACAATTTAAAAATCAATTCCCGAACAGAAAAGCTCTTATTGGAATCGCAACAAATGACTAAAATCCTCAAGGAAAATGAAGGAAAATTGCGAGACAATGCCAAAGAAATGATGCTAACTCAGGAAGAACTAGAAAAATCGAACCATTTATTAGCAAAACATGTTCAGGAAATAGAGCATGCACAAAAACGACTTCAAGCTCTTTTAACCAATGCTTCTGAATTTATTTCGATATACAACGAAAACCAACAACTTGTTTTCGAAAGTCCTTCGGTTAAGCGAATTCTTGGATACAGTGATGCTGATAAAGTAATTGGTATGGATCCTGACTTACTAACTCCTCGTGGATTTAAAACAATTAATAACCTATTTCAATTTTTATTAGAATCTCCTGGTGGTGAGCAAGTTGCCCAATATACCTATTTGAAGAAAAATGGTGAAAAACTATTTTTAGAAACTAAAGGTCAAAACCTACTTCACGATCCAGCAATAAAAGGAATTATTTTTAATACCCAGGATATTACTGAAAGAAAACGAGCCGAAAAAGAGGAAAGGATGAAAAGTCGTATGCAATCTCTTTCGGAAAATTCGCCTGATATTATTTTAAGAATCAGCACAACAGGTCGATTAGTATATGTAAATCCTGCAATTACTGAATTTACTGGTGCACCTGCATCCGAAATAATTAAAAAAAGAATTAACGAACTTGAAATAGATGAACGCTTTAAAGAATTCATGCGTCATAGTCTTAATTCCATGCGCGAAGAACCTCGTCAAATTATTTCAGAAATTGAAATGGAACTAAATCAAGGCGTTCGTATAATGGAAATTAAAGCAATTCCTGAATTTAATGAAGAACAAGAACTCGAATCGGTTTTATTTGTAGCTCATGATTTAACTGAAGTAAAAGTAATTGAACAAGAAATAAAGGAAAAAAATAAAAAAATATCAGATAGTATAAATTACGCTCAACGCATTCAAACCTCCATATTACCAGACACTACTGTAATTCAACAGTTTTTTCCTCGTTCATTTATTTTCTATCGACCAAAAGATGTTGTAAGTGGCGATTTCCCATGGTTTTTCACTAAAAACGATGTCAAATACATTGCAGCTGTTGATTGTACTGGACATGGCGTACCGGGAGCACTTCTTTCGTTTATCGGCTATTTTTTACTAAATAACATTGTAAACGCTAACCCTGAATTTACTGCAGCTGAGATACTTGAAGAATTGCATTTAAAAGTTCGACGTACATTACGACAAGATCAAGCTGGTGCAAATGGCCGTGATGGAATGGATTTAGCACTATTAAAAATATTACCTAATAAAAATGAATTAGAATTTGCCGGTGCTCATCGACCTTTGTATTATCTTTGTAACGGTGAGTTAAACGAAATAAAAGGAAGCCGAAAAGGAATAGGAGGAATCCCTTTACCGAATAAAACCGAACCAATTTTTGAAAACAACGTAATAAAGTATCACAAAGGCGAGAAAATATTTATCTTTTCCGATGGATTACCAGATCAAACGGGTGGCCCTGATCGAAAAAAATATCAAAGCAGACGAATTCGTGAATTATTAACCGAAGATACTAATTCTACTATGGCTCATTATTCACGACAGTTTTCTAAAGATTTTTATGAATGGATGGGAGAGGAAAAACAAGTAGATGATGTTTTATTAATAGGTATTGAATTATAATATTTAGAAATATGAATAGCGAGATGATGAATAATTTAAAAGAAAATCAAAGTTTCCTGGATTTTGCATATCAACTTTACAAAACCATGAAAACAAATGAAATTAGTTTAGTATATGAAGGTGAGGTTACTCAAGAAATCACTAAAACATTTACTTCACTTACGGAAAAGAATTTAGCTAAAAGTGCTGAATCAAATATGGTACAACGCAAAGTGTTTAATGTAATGGTTGAATGCCTTCAGAACATTAGCAAACATGCCGATTCATTATCGGAGGAAGATGAAGAGCGACGAGGCATTGTAATGGTAAGTAAAAGTGATGATAGCTATAATATTATCACTGGTAATATTGTGAAAAACGATAAAATTCCTTACTTAACTAAAAGTCTTGAAACAGTTAATAATTTAGATAAAGATGGGTTATCTGAACTATATAAAAAACAAATTAAAGAAGGTAAAATATCAGATAAAGGTGGAGCTGGACTCGGTCTTATTGATATTGCCAAAAAAACTGGAAGTAAAATGACTTATCAGTTTAAAACCCTTAGCGAGGATCGCTCATTTTTTATTCTTACATCAACAATTCAACGAAATTAAACTATTTAATTATGGAAGTAATTAAAATAAAAGGTACCGACGATACCCCAAATGTTATTTTTGACAAAGAAAATAATACACTTGAAATCTCTGGACGTTCATTACCAGAAGATGTTAGTATGTTTTTCCATCCAATATTAATCTGGATTGATCAATACTGCGAAAGTCCTAATGAAAAAACAGTACTTAACTTTAAATTGGAATACTTTAATACAGCGTCCTCAAAAGTTATTCTTGATATATTACTAAAATTTGAAGAATTAGTTGAAGCAGGTAAATCAGTAATCGTTAAATGGCATTATCATGAAGACGAGGAAGATATGCTAGAGGCTGGCGAAGAGTATGCTGATATAGTAGAAATTCCATTTGAATATGTAATAATAACTGATTAGTGTTATTTTTGTTCTGTTGAATAAGTAAAATATGAGTGAAGAAATTCTTAGAGCATTAATGCAACTGTTTGGCTTACTAGCTAAACAAGATGGGGGAGCCGAATCAAACGAAACCCAATATGTTCGTATTTTTCTCGAACAACAACTTAATTTAGAAGCTGTTGAAGAATACTTTGCGCTGTTTTTAGAACATGCAATAGAAGATAAACAAAGCAAAAACGGAGAAGAGGAAGGAAAAATTCAATTAACTTCCATGAAAGACTCCGTTAGGATTCTTGCTATTTGTAAAAAAATCAATAAACAACTTAATCGCGAACAAAAAGTTGTTGTGCTCGTTCGCTTGTATGAGTTGGTTCATGCTGATAGAAAATTCACAGATCAACGCATGGCTATCATAAATACGGTAGCCGATGTATTTAAATTTCCTAAAGAAGAAGTTCAACGAATTGAAGCATTTATTATTCAAAATGATCCTTCACAGCTCGATTTTGAAGAATTAATGCTCGTTAACGACCTTGATAAAACTCTCAAACATGCTCGCCATATAACTTCACATGGTCTGGATGGACAAATAATTATTTTACGCATTACCAGTGCGGAACTTTTCTTTTTGAGATACACCGGCAGTCACGACATTTTACTCAATGGTTTAGTAATTAATCCCAATCGAATATACTTATTTCCCAAAGGTAGTTTTCTTAAATTACCCAAAGGAAGACCCATATATTACACCGATGTGGTTAGTCATTTTATGTCAGACATAATTGAAACTAAAATTACATATGTAGTTGAAAATTTAGGTTTCCAATTTAAAAACGGTACCATTGGATTGCGTGATGTAAATATTGCCGAAGAGCAAGGTAAACTAATAGGTATAATGGGTGCAAGTGGAGCAGGAAAAACCACTTTACTCAATATTTTATGTGGTATAGAAACGCCTACAAGCGGAGCTGTTTATATCAATAATTCTAACCTTCATGCTGAACCCGATAAAATAGAAGGGGTTATCGGTTATATTCCTCAAGATGATTTATTAATTGAGGAACTAACTGTTTATGAAAACCTTTATTATAATGCTAAGCTTTGCTTTAAAGATAAATCGGAAAATGAAATAAATAGCTTAGTTGAAGAAACATTAAAAAGCTTAGGTCTTTTCGAACGAAAACATCTCAAAGTCGGATCCCCATTAAATAAAATGATTTCTGGAGGACAGCGCAAGCGTTTAAATATTGCGTTAGAACTCATTCGACAACCAGCAATACTATTTGTAGATGAACCTACATCAGGCTTATCTTCTCGAGATTCGGAAAATGTAATGAATCTTTTAAGAGAACTAACGCTAAAAGGAAAGCTCATTTTTGTGGTTATTCATCAACCCTCATCGGATATTTTTAAGATGTTCGATAAAATGTACATACTTGATACGGGTGGATATCCAGTATATTATGGTAATCCAAGCGAATCGCTTATTTATTTTAAACAACTCGACCTACAAGTTAATAGTGAGGCAGGAGAATGTGCCACATGTGGTAATTTAAACCCCGAGCTTATATTTAACATTGTTGATGCCAATGTAATAGATGAATATGGTAATTATACCAATAAGCGTAAAAAAAATCCTGAAGAATGGAATAACTTGTACAAAGAAAAAAATCCCATTCCTCAAATTAAAAAAATTGAAGCAGCACCACCTAAAACATTGAATATCCCATCATGGTTTAACCAATTTAAAATATACACACAGCGCGATTTCTTCTCGAAAATAAGCAACACCCAATATCTGCTTCTAAATTTCCTTGAAGCTCCTTTATTAGGCTTCATATTAGCCTATTTAATACGATATATTGCCGATCCCAATTCTCGAGTATACATTTTTCGCGAAAATGAGAACATTCCACCTTATATATTCATGGGAATTGTAGTTGCACTATTTTTTGGACTCATTGTTAGTGCTGAAGAGATTTTTAAAGATGCAAAAATATTAAAACGAGAAGCATTCCTTAATTTGAGTCGCTCTAGCTATTTAGCATCTAAAGTGCTAATTCTGTTTTCGATATCAGCTATTCAAATG
Source organism: Bacteroidales bacterium (assembly GCA_038212305.1). Lineage (GTDB taxonomy): Bacteria > Bacteroidota > Bacteroidia > Bacteroidales > Marinilabiliaceae > JBBQUP01. The sequence goes on along the minus strand of JBBQUP010000059.1, from coordinate 6,288 downwards.
GTGTTATTTGTTTTAGTCGGAAACTCAATCATAGGCTTTAAAGGAATGAATTTTGAATTTTGGCTAGCCTTATTTTCGATATCCGCTTTTGCTAATATTTTAGGTTTAATAATTTCTGCTTCATTTAATTCAATTATCACCATTTACATTTTAATTCCATTGTTAATGATTCCTCAAATGGTATTAGGGGGAGCAATGTTTACATTCGACAAATTAAATCGCGATTTTACCAGCATTGATAAAGTGCCATTTGTGGCCGAATTAATGCCATCGCGTTGGGTATATGAAGGATTAATGGTACAACAGTTTAAAAACAATAAGTTTAGACGCAACTTATTTGATATTGAACTAAAAGAAAGCAAAGCCGATTTTAAACAAGTATACTATTTCCCTGAATTAGAAGAATCACTGGATTATTGCTTAAACTATTTAGATAATCCGCAACCTGACAACAAAAAAATGTTCACTAACGAGCTAGCATTGCTCCAAAACGAAATAAAGAAAGATATTAAAAGAGTACCAAGTATTAAATTTTCAAATATCAGTGAATTAACTTCGGAATCATTTACTAAGGAAATTGGTCAATTAACAATTAATTATTTCGAGAGTTTAAAAGGTCAATATGTAAATGATTTTTCGGAAGCGAATGCTTACAAAGAAAAATTTCTAAATTACAACATTACCAATAATCTAGAACACTTTAACCAACTAAAAAACGACTATAGCAACGAAAGTATAAGCGATATAGTGCGGAAAGTATTTGAAAAAAATAAAATCCTTCGAGACGGAAATGAACTCATTCAAATGGTTGATCCTATCTACCAATTACCGGAACCAGATTCTTACTTTTCATTCCGAACTCATTTCTTTGCTCCGAAGAAATATTTTATTGGCATGTTTTTTGAAACGGTCTGGTTTAATATTACTATAGTATGGATTTACACAATATTACTCTATCTTGTTCTTTATTTTGATCTTTTAAAAAAATTCATCAACAAAGTAGGAGATTTAAAATTTTTAAAATAATTCCTTTTATATAATTTAGTAATCAATAAATAATTATAACATAAATTACGACCCATGCTAAGAAAATTTAACTTCGCAATTACTATTGTTTTAGGCATTGCATTAACTGTTTCTTGTACTTGCAGCCAACAAAAAAACACAACTGATGATTTAACGTTACCTGATTCACTTTCTCAGAACGCCCCCTTACAACTATCGGATGAATTAATAAACGATGTGGTTCAAAACATCTCATCTCCGGTTGAAATGGCCTCTTTGATAAAATCAACAGGTGTAGAATTCTCTCAAAAAATACTTAATAGCCCTGATAGAGTTACTGATTACAACACAAGTTTTAAGCGAGCTTTAAACTTAGGCGTTTACAGTGCTGACTTGGGTTACATTAACATGTTCGACAAAAACACTATTGTTATTTCTTACCTACTAGCTGTCAAAAACATGGCTGAAGGTTTAAAAGTTGGACAGTTTTTTGACTTTAATGCATTAAAAAGACTAGCTACTAACAGCAATAACCTTGATTCGTTGATGGAAATTTCGGTTTCCAGCATGAATAAAATGGATGGCTATTTAAGAGCTCAAAAACGAAGCAATGTGAGTTCACTTATTGTTACAGGTGCATGGATCGAAGGATTATATATCGCATCTAGTGTTATTGAGCAAACCAACAATGAAGAGTTAACTAATCGTATTGCAGAACAAAAAGACATTGTTGATATCCTTTTGATTATTCTAAACAACTACAGCAATGAACCTAATTTTGCTTCATTAGCAAAAGATGTAGAAAAACTAAGAGATGCTTATGCAAACGTTAAAATCACAACTGTTGTTGGAACACCTAAAAAGATAGAAAAAGATGGTGTCTTAATTATTGAGCAAAACGAACGCAGCATTATCGAAGCTTCACCAGAAACAATCAATGATATTATTAAAAACATCAAAAATATTCGCCAGATAATTGTTTCTTAACGATTTCAATTGAGATATAAACATTTTTAATCATTGAAAAGTACATTAATGAAAACTATATCGACAATTGCTACGATACAGTAATTTGAAATGGAAATAATAAAATTTGAAAAGATGAAAAAAATATTATTCAGCCTCCTAATATTAGCCGTTTCAGTATTGGCAGTCCAAGCTCAATGTGGCGAAGTGTTACTTAAACAAGCACTTAAAGAGATGGGAAATGGACAGTATATTAAGGATTATCCTGTTGATTTAGTTAAAGAAAAAAAAGACAGTAACACTGGGTATGTAAAATACTCAATTATCTTAAACAGTCGTAGTCAGTATCGTTTTACCATTATTAATGGAACTTCAAATTCAGAGAGTGTAATTGCACAACTTTACGATGGAGAAAGACTATTAGCAACCAATTATGATGGTGGAAAAATGTATAAATCATTTGAAGTTGTTATCGGCAAAACAAAAGTATACAATCTAGTATTTTCGTTTAAAGGTGGTGCCGAAGGATGTGCAAGTGCTGTACAATCATTGGTTAAACAATTTACTGCAGAAGAAATGAAGTAAATTACTCAATAAAGTTTAACTAAAAAGGATGTTTCATAAAGGAACATCCTTTTTTTTTGAGGTTAATTTCAATAAATCAATCGTTATAAAAGAGCTCACGGATAATAAAATCAACCGTATAAATCCCCTTTTCAGTAACCCGTAAAAAATGATTGTCTTCAATTACCATCATCTCAGAATCCACAAACGGCTTTATCCGACTGATAAAATACTCGTAAAAAAAAGTAAACCTTGATTTTACTAAATCAATATCAACCCCTTGTTTTGTGCGAAGGCCAAGCATGATAAATTCGTTGTAACTATCAGCTTCAGATAAAACTTCAAAATCAAAATAAGTTTTCTCATTTGACAAACAAGAAATATACTTTTCGGTATTTGATATATTCCAAAATCGTTTTCCATCATAGAACGAATGAGCCGATGGCCCTAAACCTACATAAGGCTCACCTTTCCAATAAATTGAGTTATGCATGGATTCAAAACCAGGCTTTGAAAAATTAGAAATCTCATACCGATCAAATCCTTCTATTTTCAAGTTTTCAACCAACATTTGATACTGCAAATGACTTTCAATATCATCTACTTCGGCTATTTTTCCTTGCTTCAACCACGAATTAAATACAGTACCTTTTTCAATAGTTAAATGGTAGGTTGAAATATGTTTAACTGGCCACGATAAAACAATATCAATTGATTGCTTCCATTCAGCTAAAGTAAGTCCAGGTAAACCATAAATTAAATCCACGCTTAAATTATTATATCCATTGCTATTAAATAAACTAATAGCAAACTCAACCTGCTCAAAATTATGGCGTCTCCCCATTATCTTAAGCATTCGATTAAATATACTTTGCACGCCAATACTAATTCGATTAATTCTTGTTAGCTTTAATGATTCAACGTATAAAGCATCAATATCATCGGGATTAACCTCAAGTGTAATTTCATCAATCAATATAGGATCAACAATCGAAAACAAAGCATCCAAAACTCTATTTATCTCTATACTAGAAAGGACACTAGGAGTACCACCTCCAAAATAAATAGTTCGTGGATTGATTTGCTTAATAATTTCAGCCTTCAACTCAATTTCTTTTAATAAAGCACATAAAAACGACTCTTTTATGTCTAAATTAGTCTCTTTATAAAAATCACAATAATTGCATTTTTTATAACAAAATGGAATATGAACATAAATACCTCCGCTACTCATAAATAGGATGTTTCACGTGAAACATTAGAAATCAGTGAATTATATAAGACTTATTAACAGGTTATAAACAATTTATATGAAGTTATTAACACGAACTTGGCTTTTTATTAAGAATTACAAATTTTCATTTATAAGTTTTACAATTATCTTATTTTTAAGTTTAATGAATATGAAAAGCTTAGATGAAAAGCATTTATTCGAATTTCCACAAAGAGATAAAGTGGTTCATTTTTTAATGTATTTTGGTCTATCCATCTTCGCCTTTTCAGAAAACTACTTAAAGCACAATTTCATATTACACCGTGAGTATTTTTTTACTCTGATAGTACTAATTATTTTGGCTGGTGGTTCAATAGAACTTTTTCAAAAATATTTTACAATTGATAGATCAGGGGATATTTATGATATGCTAGCCAACACATGTGGTTTATTGATAGCTCTTTTGATTTTCTGGAAAATTAAAAAGAGTATTCATTATAAAAACATGCTATCGCTATTAAATTGGCCTAAGACTAAAGCTTAATTAAATCCTCTTTATTTTTCATATTATCAATAATCAACTGTATTGTTTGTCCTTTGTAAAACTGAAACAATCGATTTCTTAATTCATGGTAATCATTATGAACAGGGCATTCTAATCCTTTTTTATGATTACTGCTACAACTGTACATTCCAATTAAACAATTTTCAAACAAATCATTTCCATCAATTATTTCAACAATATTTAAAAGACTGATTTTGTTTAATGGTTTAGCAATACCAAAACCGCCATTAGGTCCTTTAGTTGAATTTAAAAGCTTCTTTTTTGCAAGGGTTTGAAGAATTTTTCCTAAGAAAGGAGTAGGAATATCTAATTCTTTAGATATTTCTTTTATTCCTATTTTCTTCTCAATCCCATTGTTTAAACCTAAATAAATAACAGCTCTAATAGCGTATTTACATGTATTGGATAACATAAAATTAAATTAAATCTATAAAATTTAAAGATATCAATATCTTTTTAATTGTTTCCATTGTTGACTAAAAGTTTTTTTAGAGAATAATGGCAATTTTCTCTTTTTACCAATAATTGAATGTTGAGCAAGTGATGCAAAAAAGGATTTCACTCGTCCTCCGCCTAAATTCATTAATATCCGACTTAAAAGAGCTCTAGACATAAAATTGAAAGCAACTTTTTCAGCAATACCATTATATCCTTTCTCAATGGAAATATTTCTATTGTGCAACAACAATTCAGGTAATGGAATTCGAACTGGACAAACCTCACCGCACTTTCCGCATAATGAACTAGCAAAACTTAAATGTTTAAATTGCTCAAAACCTTTAAAATGAGGCGTGATGATACTTCCAATCGGACCTGAATAAGTTGAGTTATAAGTATAACCACCAATATTTTTATAAATAGGACAACCATTTAAACAAGCACCGCACCTAATGCAAGCCAGACCTTTGTATAAAATTGGTTCAGAATATAGCTGAGAACGGCCATTATCTAAAAGTATAACATACATTTTTTCAGGTCCATCAACCTCATTTGTTTTTTTAGATCCGCTTAATATAGAATTATACACTGTAACTTGCTGCCCTGTTCCATGCGATGATAATAGAGGCCAAAAAAGGCCTAAATCAGCCATTTTAGGCAATATTTTTTCAATTCCAGCAATTACAACGTGAACTTTAGGATAAGAGGCTGTTAGCAACCCATTTCCTTCATTTTCGGTTAATGCAATTGCTCCAGTATCAGCAATTAAAAAATTTGCACCTGTGATTCCTAAATCAGCACTAACAAACTTTTCACGAAGTAATTCTCTAACAAATGCCGTTAATTCTTCAGGTGTACTCCCAGCTGGTGTATTAAACTTGGTGTGAAATAATTCATCAATATCCTCCTTTGATTTATGCATAGCTGGTGTAACTATGTGATAAGGTTTTTCTCCAGCTACCTGAACTATAAACTCTCCTAAATCGGTTTCTAAATTGTCTAAATGCAAATGTTCAGCAAATTCATTAAATTCAATTTCTTCGGTTGTCATTGATTTACTTTTAACAATGGATCGAATATTATTGCTTTTAATAATACTTTTCAAATAGGCTAATACTTCAGCATCGGTTTGAGCCCATAAAACTTCTATACCATTATTAATACAATTTTTATCAAAATCAATTAATAATGATGATAAATTATCTATCGCAATACTCTTAATGTATGAAGCTCTATCTTTTGCTAATTCAATATCTTTATAACGCATAAAACCAGCTTCTACGGCTTTATCGTATTTGCTAATATTAAATTTAATCTTTTTTCGATGCTCTAAATCAAAAGAGATTAATTCTGCTTTTTTTATAAATTTTTGCTGATTTACTGACACATCAATAAGTTTATAGGTATAGGCGCTTAGACCTCCCTTGTTAAGTACTGATTTTATTCATATTTATTTATAATTCACCATCTTTCTTAGTAACACATCGAATATTGTATCCATATTTGACCTTCTATTGTATCTAAAATGATATTCATC
>JBBQUP010000058.1:0-24145 GCA_038212305.1 Bacteroidales bacterium | reverse complement strand
CTGAAAATTAATATTGAAAGCAAGCAGACCTTTGGCATACCATTCGTCCATTGCTCCAATAAATTCATCAGTATTGCGATCGGCATCCCATTTTTGCGTGTCCGGATATTTCCATTTTCCAACGGTTTCGGGATTTAAATCGTCAAAAATTCCCTGTGCCATTCTGGAGTTCATCAATAAACCTTCGATGGAATGCCCTTGCCAGCTGCGTCCTTTATATGTAAGTTCTCCGTTTATCAGGAATTTATCGCCCTTAATACTGACCACTGTCTTCCCTTTTTGATTCTCAGTTGCCTGCGAAAATTCAGCGCTGAGCAGGAAGCTGAAAACGAATATCGAGACAAACGCTATAAATTTTTTCATTTGTAATTTATCTAGATTCGTTAGCAATTGAATTTTCAGGATTCATCGTCGACCACATAAAAATGGCAACCAAACTTAAAACGGCACAAATGACGAAAAACGGTTCGTAATGATTGGTCCATTTAAAGAGATATGGAAATGCAATGATGGTAACAAAAGCTCCCAGGTTTCCGGCCATATTCATGGTTCCAGAAACGGCGCCGGCATTTTCCTTCCCAATGTCGATGCAAAATGCCCAGGATGGACTCAAAGTCATATCGGCACCAAATACAGCCAAAGTCATAAATGCTACAGAAAATAATGGTGATGTGACTTGCGTAACCATAATCATTCCAATCGCGGAAAGTGAAAAACCAATAATAGCAGGTAAACTTCGTGAAAGTTTCCATTTCCCCTTGCGATAAATGGCATCGACCAGAATGCCAGCTAACCAGTTACCAACTGCACCACCAATTAAAGGGATGGAAGTGTAAAACCCTGCTTCTACCAGACCAAGTTGAAAGCGCTCCTGAATGTAGGGATACATCCAGGTAAGTGAAAAGTAAAAGGTGAAATTACTACAGATATATTGCACCATCGTTTTCCACATGGTAGCCGATTTGATGATCGTGCCAAATGGAATGATGTTTTTAGCTTCGGAAGTCGACTTCTGTCTGGTTTCCTGTATGTACTTTACCTCATCTGTTCCGATAAATTTTGCATCTTCAGGTTTATCGCGAAAAAACAGATACCAAAGGACACCATAAAGTATTCCGAACAGACCAAAAAACATAAAAGTGTATCGCCACCCAATTCCCTTGATGAGCCAGGCCACCAGAGGCATGGCAAAAGCTGCTCCAATACGCGATCCTGAAAAGTTTATGCCTTGAATAATACCACGCTCTTTGATGGGATACCAGTTGTAAACTACTTTTGAAAGTGCAGGAAACGCTCCAGCTTCACCTGCACCAAATAAAAATCTAATAATCAACATGGAAGTGTAGTTCCATGCCATTCCGGTAATAGCGGTCAGTACACTCCAGATACCGACAATTCCAGCAATTACTCCACGAGCACCTTTTGAATCAGCCAATTTTCCAGCAGGTGTTTGAAATAAAGCATATCCCAAAGTAAATATGGCCATAATCCAGCCAAAATCAGTCATTCCGAAACCAAGATCAGAACAAATATCGCCTTTGGCAGCGGATATACAGGCACGATCGACATATAATAGTACGGTTAGCAAAAAAGTGCTGAAAACGAGCGCAAAACGTATTGGGATCAGAGTTTTCTTCATTTTTATTTTTTATGTTTTTCTCTTAAGGTATCGGTTGATTTTCGGTCATGCTCACGAATTAGTTTTTCGGCCAATTCTCCATCCCCATTTTCGAGGGCCGCCAAGATGTCTAAATGTTCAGGAAGGGTTTCCTGTGGTGAACGCAATAATCCTCCACGATAGGTTCGGATGGTATTATTTCCAAGCAGTTCTAATCGGTGAAGTATTTGATTGCTACTAATTATCATGATCATGTTATGGAATTCCTGATCGGATTCGATATACTCAGCTGGATTGATTTCGTCGGCTCCAACAAATTTTTCAAATAACGATTTCAGGTATTCCAACTGATCTTTGGTAATGTTTTCTGCAGCCCGGCGTGCAGCAATGCCCTCCAAAGCTTCACGGCATTCAAAGGCATCAATGAGTTGATTGGTGTTTACTTTGGTCACAAAATATCCTCGACGTGGAATACTTTCAATAAGCATTTCATTTTCTAGCATTTGGAATGCACGATGTAAAGGCATCCGGCTAACACCAAATAAGGCAGCGATATGTTCCTGTTTTAGCTTGGCACCTGATTCAAACTCGTTGGCTAAAATCATAGTTTTTAGCCGTTTGTATATCTCGTAACTTAAATCCTGATGTTGAATTTCCATAATCAATCTAAAAATTAGTCTATTTGTCAGAATTCATCTCCATTTTTGAAAAATCAAAGATATTGAAAAATGTATACAAAATACAAAAAATCATCTATAAATCAACAATGTTTTTACAACAGGTGAATTTTGGCTGACAAAGTTGAGTTGGTTTTTATTAGCTAAAATATTCAGATATTTAACTTAAATATTACATTGTTTTTCGATAATTGACAATAAAAATTTTGAAATTCAAACAGGGATTCAAATAAGACCTATTAATTTAGGTGCATGCAAAAATAGTAATAATCAATATGATATGTAAAAGTTCGAATCCCTGCTGGATCACAAAAAAGCCGGTTTATACTGGCTTTTTTATTTTTAACCACCTTTGCGCTTTCTCTTCATCAATTTTGTCTTTATATTTGAATTCCAATACATAACTCCTAACAATGGAAACCAAAAAAATTAAACTAACCTATCGAACTATTTGCAATTCACTTAGTGAAAAAAAAATAAGAGATGCTTTTAATTTAATCGCAGTTTTAGGAAAAGAACTCCACAATTCAGAATTAATCGATGCTCATTACCACCTCGAATTTTCATATAAAAGTCTGTTGCGCTATGCTCCCAATACAACAAACGACCCGAACAGGCAGGCTATTATCGTGCGATTACTTCAAGATTTATACAATTTAACCGATAAAATAACAATTGAATTACTCAACAAAGAGGGAATAGATTTTGCATCGGAAAAACACAGAGAAATCTCACATAATCAAGCAATTGATATTGACAAAACCACAACGGAACTACTCTCGATTTGGGAACATCACAAATTATTAAACACAGCCAATAAATCAGAACTTGACAACACCTATTACGATTGCGAATCCAAATTATTTTTCCAGATATGGCTTAACAACAATCCTTCGCCCGATTATCTAGATTCTCTTTCAGAAATACTCAACAATAATGAGTTGCCAATAAGTACCAAATCTTTAGTTATCAGTGGAACTTTAATGCATTTACTCCGCCATTGGGATATTAGCTTAATTACGTACTTAATTAAACTAACATCGCATGAATTACCAATTGTTAAAATGCAGGCGATAACAGCGCTTGTATTTGTATTAGCCTATTTCGACAATCGCTTAATGCTTTATCCTGATATTATTGATCGGATTAAATTAACCATTGAAAATTCAAAGACCAAATCGCTTTTTGAATCCACTATTATTCAAATAATTCGATCTCGAGAAACAGAAAAAATAAGCAATAAACTGCAAAATGAAATACTTCCTGAAGTTGTTAAAATTCATCCTTTATTAAGAGACAAACTTAACCTTGATGATATTGTATCGGGAAATACAGATGATAAAAATCCAGACTGGCAAGGTCTGCTGGCCGATTCACCTGAGTTATTAAGCAAGCTCGAAGAAATATCGAAATGGCAACTAGAAGGTGCTGATGTGTTTTTATCCACTTTTAGCATGCTCAAACACTTTACATTTTTTAATCAACTTCAAAATTGGTTAGTACCCTTCTCCCTCTCCCATCCTTCGATAAAAAATGACCTTTCAGAAAATGATGCTGACTTTTTAAACTCAACATTAGCCAAATCAATTGGCCAATCGGGATATATCTGCAATAGCGACAAATACTCTCTTATTTTAGGCATCCCGCACATGCCTGGCTTTCAACGCGATATGATGACGCAAATGTTCAATGCCGAATTGGATCAAATGGCTGAGATTGAGAAAGATGAATTATCGCTTAATCCTGATAAGTCTTTAAAAACTATTTCAAATCAGTATATTCAAGACTTATACCGATTTTTCAAACTTCATCAACAACGTCGACAATTTGATGATATTTTCAACCATGTGGTTAACATACATCAAAAATGGTTCTTTAAGCAGTTGATGAATACCGAGGATTACTTAAAACAAGTTGGTGAATTTCTATTTCAAAAAAACTACTATATCGAGTCTCAAGAAATACTATCGGAACTACGAAATATTATGCCCAATGATATTGAATTAATTCAAAAATCGGCCTATTGTAACCAAAAATTAGGATTGATAGAGTTGGCCATCCAAGATTATTTGCAAGCCGATATGATTAAGCCAGATAATCATTGGACCATTAAAAAAATTGCCTATTGCTATCACTCAATTGGCAAAACCGATCAAGCCCTTGAGTACTATCTTAAAGCCTATCAAATCGATAATAACAACCTACAAACACAGGCATCAATTGCACATTGTGCATTGGAATTAGAAAAATGGGAAGATGCTTTAAAATTTTATTTTAAAATAGAATATAGCGATCCAAACAATATAAAAGTATGGCGTCCAATTGCATGGTGCTCGTTTGTGCTCGGGAAATTCAAACAAGCAGAAAAATATTACCAGAAGCTCCTCATTACATCAAAAACTCATGAGGATTTAACTACTATTGGACACACCTACTTATGCTTGGGCTCAAGAAAAGAAGCATTAAATTATTATCGAGACAGCATTCATCTGAAAAAAGAAACATTTAACGAATTCAGTATTCGTTTTAACACCGATCTCCCTCATTTAATAAATCATGGCATTGTTAAAGAGGATATTCCAATATTGTTAGATGCCTTAAGATATTCTATCGAAGAAGAATAGATAACTAATTAGTTTCGGCAAAAAAACTCCTACTTTTTCTGTCTTTGATAAGAAAAACACTTTTAACCCAAGTGCATCGTAATTTTTTGAATCAGTTCGTCAGGTTGAAATGGTTTCGTAATGTAATCATCCATTCCGGCCGCAAAACATCTCTCCCTATCTTCGGGGAAAGCATTTGCAGTAACTGCTATAATTGGAGTGTGTGAATTACTACTATGTTCAATCTCCCTAATTTTCTGAGTCGCTTTAAATCCATCCATGATTGGCATTTGAACGTCCATGAGAATTAAATCATACTTGGCCTTCCCAAACTTATCAAGTGCTTCTTTGCCATTAAATGCAACGTCAATACGATTTATCTCATTCTTCAAATACAAAATAATAATTTGCTGATTGCTAAAATTGTCTTCAACCAACAAAACATTAGCATCTTTTAGCAGAACTTTAGTTTTAAATACTGGCTCCGAAAATTTAATTTTCTCGGGAATACTTTGAACCGAATAGCTCCTTCTATTGCTTTCTTTATAAGATGTGGTAAACTCAACTGTAAATGAATCCGCTCTAGGCACAATATTAAACGAATTTCCATCCATCTCTACCATGCGTTGTGTAATTCCTAAATCTAATAAATTTACAAAGCGAGTTGTATTTAGTCTGATAACATCCTGGTTAAAAACCGCATCTCTGGCAATTTCGTCCTTAGAAAGAGGTAAAGTACAATTCGTAGATATTTTATAAATGATATCCACCTTCCCTGGCATGCTCTCTTTACGTACCAATTCGATATTAATGGTTTTACTTTCGTTCTTATTGATTTTAACTATCGAATTCAGAACGTTCAAGAGAATTTGTTTTATCACCAAGCTATTTCCTAATACATTATTTGGAATTTCGGCAGCCAGCGTAACGTTAAACCGATTGTTTTTATTTATATCGTAAAATAATTTTAAAGTATTATTAATCAACGAATACAAGTTAAAACTAATATCCTCAGCTGGTTGCTTTAAAGTTTCGGTTTTAGTATCGCTAACTAAACTATTTACCACATGTACCATGTTGTTGGCAGAGGCATGCAGTGTATTGATAAAATCCCTCTGATCTTCGGTTAATTCTGTCTTTTCAAGTATATCAATTATCCCTGTGATGTTACTTAATGGAGTTCGTATTTGATGAGATAATCTTGAGATATATTCTTCTTGCGATCGACTAACATTTTGTGAATTCAACATCATACGTTCTTTATTTAATATCACCTCCGAAGAGATAAAATCAAGCGCATATGAAAGAAATATCATTAAAGAATAAAAAACTACAATTATAACTTTCCAAATAATAGAATAATCAACTAAATAAGGAACCTTAAAAAACTCATTTATTACGAAAAAATAAAACAAAAGCACTCCTAATAAACTAAAGGATTGTACTAACCCCTTCGTTTTGCCATAAATAGGAATATTAAACAGTGGAAAAAGAGCAATCCAAATAATTCCTATCTTGCTAGAACCTCCAAAAACAATAAAAAACAGCATGGTTAAGAAAGATCCTGACAAAAGAATATCTAAATAATAATAAGTATAAGGCTTTCGCGATAAGAACAGATAATTCACCGAATAAACAGCACTTAAAAATAAAAGTGGACCCGCAAAAACAATTTGCTCCAACAATAAAGAATAAATCCCTTCAACTAATACAACAACAAATAGAGTGAAATTTAACAAATTGGCAAGCAACATTTTATTCCGCTCTTCAATTTCAAGTATTTCATCCTGTTCAAAAATAAACAACGATATTATCTTGTTGAACAATTTCATTCTATGACAAATTAATTAGGTTATTGGCAGTTAGACTTTTAAAATTTTAAAACCCCATTCCCAGATAAAAGATAGTAAAAATAACTTTAACAATAAACTTTCACTAGAAATTTCCACGCATTTTAGCACTGCCATTATACTTATAACAACATCTAAAGGTTACTTGTTTTTCTTTGAAAAACTAAAAAAAATTCATCAAATTTGTAACTTAATATATTAATTCGTAATCATCATTAAAAACTAATTGTTGACTAATAATTGCAACACACATAAAAAACACTGACTTATGAAAAATCGCATTTTTATTCTTCTAGTCGGCATCATATTAACTTGCCAACTATTCGCACAAGATCATGTTCCTACAACCGAGGAGTTTAAATCGTTCCTTAACACTCGTACCTTAGTGGTAATGGATCCGAACCCGATGAGCGATTACAACTTTAAAATCAAAGAAGTAATGGCTAAGGTATGGAATTTAACCAAATTCGAATTTGTTACTCAAAAAGAGTTTGAAGAAAAACGTCGCGATCCAAGCTATTCATTTCTGCTAACTACAGTAGCCACTTACGATGCTGACAAAACAAAAGCCCGATATAATTTCCTTAGCTTATTACTTGGACAAAACACTTTTAACGTTGGCGATATGCCTGATTTATGCTCAATCCCATTATCCTACTTGCGAGTTGAAGATGACAGCTACGCTTATAAAATGGATGCATTTATTCGGTTTATTCAAAACCACGTTACTTTAATGCTTTCTGATCCTTCGTTAATAAAATCCAACCCGCTTAAAGTATACAATAAAAATGTATCGAGCTTAAAAGATAAAACGCTTTATTTAGTCGCCGAAGATTTAAACACAGACATAAATACCGAAGCAAAAATTAAAAAAGTTTATCCCTACAATTTTAAAATTGTAACCAAAGAAGAGGTAATGCAAGCCATTGAGGAAAAAAATCCTGATGTGGTATTTTTGCATAAAGTTGGGCCTGAGGGAACTAAATATAAAGCCCGTTGCTATAAAATTGTAGTGGGTGGTGCCGATTCCAAATTTTACTATTTCGATTATCATATGATTGATGCAAAAGACAAAGATGCATTACTATCGAGTGATTTGAAAAAAATGGGTTCGCGTTAATAATCAAAATCGCGACAAAAGATTACTTTTGACCCACAAAACAGAAATTTCAAATTTTATATGTCAGACGATAAGAAAATTATTTTTAGTATGGTGGGAGTTAGTAAATCTTTCTCTCCTCAAAAAAAAGTTTTAAACAACATCTATCTTTCCTTTTTTTATGGCGCTAAAATTGGCATCATAGGATTAAATGGATCTGGTAAATCCACGTTGTTAAAAATGATAGCCGGAATTGAAAAAAACTTTGAAGGACAAGTTGTTTTTTCTCCAGGTTATTCAGTTGGATATTTGGAGCAGGAACCTCATTTAGATCCAACTAAAACTGTTCGGCAAATTGTTGAAGAAGGCGTACAGGAGGTTGTAGATATTCTTAAAGCTTATGAAGAAGTAAACCTCAAATTTGGCGATGCTGAGATTCTTGAAAATCCTGATAAGATGGATGCACTAATTGACAAGCAAGCTAAGCTTCAGGAGAAAATTGACCAGCACGACGCTTGGAATCTCGACTCAAAATTGGAACGAGCGATGGATGCATTAAGATGCCCTCCGGAGGATCAACTCATAGGCGAATTGTCGGGAGGTGAAAAACGCCGTGTTGCTCTTTGTCGTTTATTACTACAACAGCCCGACGTATTGCTTTTAGATGAGCCAACCAACCACTTGGATGCCGAATCGGTTCAGTGGCTCGAAATTCACCTTCAGCAGTATAGCGGAACCGTAATAGCAATCACCCACGACCGCTACTTCCTTGATAATGTGGCAGGTTGGATCCTAGAACTCGATAGAGGCGAAGGAATTCCTTGGAAAGGCAACTACTCTTCATGGCTCGAACAAAAATCGAAACGACTAGCTGGCGAAGAAAAAACAGTTTCGAAAAGACGTAAGAACCTTGAAAGAGAACTCGAATGGGTTCGTATGGCACCAAAAGCCCGTCAGGCAAAATCAAAAGCCCGACTTTCGGCCTACGAAAGCTTAATGCGAGAAGATGTTAAGGAAAAAGAAGATAAACTGGAAATATTCATTCCCAATGGCCCGCGATTGGGTGATAAAGTAATTGAAGCTCATGCGGTTTCAAAAGGATATGGTGATCGATTATTATTTGAGAATCTCGAATTTGTTCTCCCTAAAAATGGAATTGTTGGTGTAATTGGAGCCAATGGAGCTGGTAAAACCACCCTATTTCGGATGATTATGGGATTAGAAAAAGCCAATACTGGCACTTTTGAAGTGGGTGAAACAGTTAAAATTGGCTATGTTGACCAATCTCATGAACGCATTGAGGCTGATAAATCAGTCTATCAAGTTATTTCGGGAGGTAATGAAACGATTCGCTTAGGAGGAAGAGATATTAATAGCAGAGCCTTTTTGTCGCGATTTAATTTTTCAGGCGCAGATCAGGAGAAGAAATGTGGTATTCTATCTGGTGGTGAACGAAACCGATTACACTTAGCTTTAACACTCAAAGAAGAAGCCAATGTTTTGCTTTTAGATGAGCCAACCAACGACATTGATGTAAACACACTTCGTGCATTGGAAGAAGGGTTAGATGACTTTGCAGGATGTGCAGTAGTAATTACTCACGACAGATGGTTTTTAGATCGCATTGCAACTCATATACTCGCTTTCGAAGGTGATTCAGTCGTATATTATTTCGAAGGTTCTTATTCCGAATACGAAGAGAATAAAAAACGCAGATTAGGTGATGATTCACCGAAACGAATACGTTATAAAAAACTTGTAAAAGATAGCTAATACAAGAAAGGCTGCTTCAAATAAATGAAGCAGCCTTTCTTTTGCATCTAAAAATTATCTTACTCCAAAGTTTTTAAAACCACGAACTAAACAATGGATGAGCCTGAATACGACTCCTATATCCACCACTTAAATCAATATGATCCTCTATATAGAACATTTTAAAATTAGCTTTCCCTTTTACATTTTCCATCGCTCTTTCACGAACTACATACTTGCCTACTAAAGCGTTAGCCATTGTTTCCGATACATTTATCATCATTGACTCACAATGTTGTTGCATGCGAGCCGCTGTATTTATTGAATCGCCAAAAACATCAAACTGAAAAAACTCCTTTCCAATTAAACCTCCAAAAACATCACCAACATGTAAACCAATACGTATACCCCATTTAATTGGATGTATGGAATTACGATACTCAATATAATCACGGATATCTAATGCCGCAGCAGCTAAATTAGTGGCATGGTCAATATCTGGCTCAGGCATTCCACAGGCGGCTAAATAGGCATCGCCAATAGTTTTTACCTTTGTGCATTTACGAAATAACATTATTTTATCAATCGCTGGGAAAATATCATTTAATTCATCAAACAAACGTTTCGCTGAAATTGAATTTGTTTTTGTTGTAAAATCAACTAAATCTGCAAATAAAACCGATATATTTCGATATCTTTTAGGCTTCGCAAATCCCTCCTCAAGTATTTCATCAACCAATGCCTTAGGCATATAGCCTTTCAACATATCTTCGGCGCGACTTTTTTCTTTTAAATAAAGATTAGTTTGTTCTTGCAATTTATTGTAGGTACTCGATAGCGTTAATACCGAACGAACTCTCGCAATTAACTCAATTGCATCAATAGGTTTCCTTATATAATCAATAGCTCCAGCTTCAAGTGCTTGCTGAATATTAATTGATTCTGTAAACCCCGAGGACATGATAACAGGAATATCTTTGGTATGATTGTTTCTCTTAATTTTCAGTAAAGCATCAATCCCCGACATTTCAGGCATCTCCCAATCCATTATTATTAAATCGGGCTCCTCTTTTAAAGCCAATTTACAGGCTTCTTTACCATTGTAAGCCATGACGTATTCAAAATCACTGTTTAGCTCACTTAAAATAAGAGCTACCAGTTCAGAAATACTCCTCATATCATCAACAATCAAAATTTTGGAGGCTTTCATATATTAGTTATTTATCCAAGAAGTGGTAGGTAATTTTTTTTTACGACTCTACTTCTTGAAAGGTTATTTTATTTATACTTGCATGTAATTTACATCTCATAATGGAATCAAATAATAGTCTAAAACTCGTAAAATGGTGTCATCTATCTTCCTTTGCCGGATTTATTCCTGGTGGTAACGTATTGGGGCCATTAATAATTTGGCTTTTATACAAAAACAAACACTCAAATATTGATGATCAGGGCAAAGAATCATTAAATTTTCAAATTACAATGACTCTGTCAATGGCCTTGCTTGGATATTTTTCTCTTCACTTTTGGATATTTAAATATATCCTTTGGTTATCTATTTTATTTAATGCGATATCAGTTATTTCAGCAACTTTCAAATCCCATAAAAGTCGAAAATATCGATATCCTTTCAATCTAAGATTAATTAATTGACATGAAAGAGATCACTCTTGACTTAATCAACCAACTCTCCCTCGATGCCATTAATTCAACTCGGAGACGACTCAATTACAATTTCCATACCAAAGATAACGACCCTATACAAAGGATGCTAAATGCCTTTGAACCGCTAACCTATATTCGTCCACATAGACACTTTGAATTACATAAACGTGAGGTTTTTATAATTCTTAGAGGTCGTTTACTCGTTATCTATTTTGATGACAATGGTAAAATGACAAAAACGACAGAACTAAGTCACATTAGTAATAATCTTGCAGTTGAAATTGGACCGCATGAATGGCATACCGTTATTTCACTTGAATCAGGAACAGTTGTTTATGAAATCAAAGATGGCCCCTATGATGTAATTTCGGACAAACAATTTGCACCCTGGGCTCCAGATGAAAACGATCCCAATTCGGCTAACTATGTATCAGAACTATTAAAAATCATCAATCATCAATCAAATAATTAATCCCAATCTACTTCTTGGCTGGCTCCCATTTGCACCGTTCAGGTGAAACAATTAGGTTTTGATTTTTAAGGTTTTTAAACGCTTTTTCAACAACACCCTTAGTCAGCCCGCTTAACACCTCCAAGTCGTTCATTTTTAAAGGTTTTCCAGCATTTGACATTAGTTCCAAAATAGCCTTTTCATTATCCATACCTATCATATTTTATTTGTTGATAAAAATACAAAAACTATTAAATCAATCAAATAACGCTACTGTAATAATACTTTAATGATGCTTTACGGAAATCATTTAAAAAGAAAAAAAGCAAATGTGAATAAAATCGAACACGTCATAGATGTTTTTTTTTAAATTTGCGCCTTATTAGAATAAAAAACCATGAGCCAAAAACCATCAATACCAAAAGGAACAAGAGATTTTTCTCCACTAGAAATGGTAAATCGAAACTTCATCTTCGATACGATAAAATCTGTATTCCAACGCTTTGGTTATCTCCCCATTGAAACCCCAGCTATGGAAAACCTTTCAACGCTCATGGGTAAATATGGCGAAGAAGGGGATAAATTGCTCTTTAAGATCCTTAATTCGGGCGACTTTCTTTCGAATACAAATGCTGATGTATTAAACTCGAATGAACTTAATAAAATAGCGACTCAAATTTGCGAAAAAGGTCTTCGATACGACTTAACCGTGCCATTTGCGCGCTTTGTTGTACAACACCAGAACGACATTACATTTCCATTTAAACGTTATCAAATACAGCCTGTTTGGCGTGCCGACAGACCTCAAAAGGGTCGATATAGAGAATTCTACCAATGCGATGTGGATGTAATTGGCAGTGATTCGTTACTTAATGAGGTAGAACTCATTCAAATCCTTGACGAAGTCTATCGAGCTTTAAATTTAAATGTCCTAGTTAAATTAAATAATCGTAAAATATTAGCTGGTATTGCAGAAATTATTGGCGAGCCAGATCGAATTATTGATATTACCATTGCAATTGATAAGCTCGACAAAATTGGATTTGACAAAGTAATTGAAGAGTTAAAAGAAAAAGAGCTGTCGGAAAATGCGATTAATGAACTTTCAAAATTTCTGAAAATATCATCAACCGATAATTATCAAAAACTCGAATTATTAACATCATTACTATCCAATTCAACCATAGGACTTAAAGGAATTGAAGAAGTTAAAACAATACTAAACTATTGTCATCAATTATCAACCACCTCCGAAATTGAACTAGATCTTACCTTAGCTCGCGGATTGAACTATTACACCGGTGCCATATTCGAGGTTAAATCAAAAGATGTAGCAATTGGAAGTATCACTGGCGGTGGACGATATGATGATTTAACAGGAATTTTTGGCCTTAAAGATGTTTCGGGAGTTGGTATTTCATTTGGAGCCGATCGGATTTACGATGTCATGAATCAATTAAATCTCTTCCCTATTCAAAATTCAGCAACAACAAAACTTTTGTTTGCAAACTTTGGTGCAGCCGAAGAAATTTATGCACTCAAACACTTAAAGCAGATACGACAAAATGGCATTAATGCCGAAATATATCCAGATACGGCTAAAATTAAAAAACAAATGAGTTATGCCGACAAAAAGAGCATTCCGTTTGTAGCCATTTGTGGAGAAGCGGAGATGCAACAAAATAAAATATTGCTGAAAATCATGAGCACTGGCGAACAACAGCTGGTTGATCATTTTGAATTGATAAATATCATCGCTAACCATTAACATTTTTTGTTATTTGCATAACAAGTAATCACACTTTGTTATGCAACAAAAATTTATAATCTCCGCTAGCCCTTTAACTTTCGAAGATATTTCAAGTATTCTCGACAATCATATGCAATTAGAGTTATCCAATGAATCAATTGATTTGATAACTAAGTGCAAAAACTTCTTGGAAAAGAAACTTAGCACCAACCAAGGGCCTATGTATGGCATTAACACAGGATTTGGTGCCCTTCATAACAAACTTATAAATCCAAGCGATTTAAGTAAACTACAGGAAAACCTAGTGCTTAGTCATGCCTGCGGAACAGGCAATGAGCTACCTCCAGAAGTTGTGAAATTAATGCTGCTTTTAAAAGTACAAGCTCTTAGTTTGGGATATTCGGGAATTCAATTAAAAACAGTACAACGAATAATCGATTTTTTCAATCACGATATTCTCCCCATTGTTTTAGAACAAGGTTCGCTGGGTGCAAGCGGTGATTTAGCTCCACTTGCTCATCTTTTTTTACCATTAATTGGTTATGGAGACGTAAATTTTAAAGGCGAGAAACGCAAAATCGAAGAAATACTATCCCAATTCAACTGGGAACCCATCCGACTTGAAGCAAAAGAAGGACTTGCGCTTTTAAATGGAACTCAGTTTATGAGTGCACATGCTGTTTACACGCTCTTGAAAGTATTTAAAATAAGCAAATATGCCGATATAATTGGTGCCATATCATTGGATGCATTTGATGGTCGAATTGAACCCTTTTTAGAACCATTGCATTTAATTCGCCCACATCAAGGGCAGCTCGAAACAGCTCGAAACATTAGGCATTTATTGGAAGGAAGCGAATTAATTACTCGACCAAAATCGCATGTACAGGATCCCTATTCATTTCGATGCATTCCGCAAGTTCATGGCGCTGTTAAAGATGCAATCAATTATGTGGCAAGTGTTGTATTAACTGAAATAAATTCGGTTACCGATAACCCAATAATCTTCCCTGATGAAGATATGATTTTGAGTGGTGGTAATTTTCACGGTGAACCTCTCGCTTTAGCGTTAGACTTTTTAGGCATTGCAGTTTGTGAAATTGGAAGTATCAGCGAAAGAAGAACGTATCGACTAATATCAGGGGAAAGAGAATTACCCGTGTTTTTAGTAGCCAATCCGGGACTTAACAGCGGCTTTATGATTCCTCAATACGCGGCGGCATCAATTGTTAGTTTAAACAAACAAATGGCTACTCCTTCATCGGTCGATAGCATTCCATCGTCAAACGAGCAGGAAGATCATGTAAGCATGGGTGGAAATGCGGCAACAAAAGCATTAAAAATTGCAATCAATGTTGAACGAATCTTAGCTATTGAACTTTTTAATTGCTCACAAGCCCTACAATTTAGACTACCATATAAAACATCGCCTTTTTTATCTGATTTTATTTCGCAGTACCGAAAAGTAGTTCCTTTTGTTGAAGAAGATAAAATAATGTACAAAGAAATTGAAGCGAGTATAAAATTTCTACTAGAAGGTTCTTTTTATGAATTTCAACATTAAGTAATCAATCTTTTCTGCGCTCCCGCACATCGTTTACTTTTTGCTGTTGCTGAGATTTAAGCTGCCGAATAAGTTCGCTTTTAAATTGGTTTTCAACCTGATACAACTTTAAAACCTTCGAAATGGGTAATACTTGTTTAAAACGCATATGATAATCGGCTTCTAATTTCGCCAAATTTACTCTCGATTGAATCAACTTGTCAGCAACATCTTCCTTTTGCTTATCTGTAAAATCGGACCATCCTTTGTTAAGCTGATCAGCCAATTGTTTTTGCTGATTCGAAATCTCTTCTTTTTTCAATACAAATTCATTGTAAACAGGCCAAAACAACTGAGCTTCAAGAGGTGAAAGCTGTAATTGCTGAGTAATAAAAGCAATTTTCTGAGCCCTTAACTGCTCAATCCGCTGACTAACTTGTTCCTTTGAAGCTTGAGCATTGATTATGCTTACACCCACAAAGAACTGCATCGTCGAGAATAAAATAATAGTGAGCAACAAAACACTCCTGTTTTGCAGTCTAGAATGACAAATACTTATCAATTTATGAAATGAAATTCTGCTATTAGAGCTTATTTTTGAGAACAACTCAATTAACAATTTATTATGCGTATTTATCATGACATTCTAATTTACAAACACTTAACTAAATTAATTTAAAACAACACCAACGTTTCTAAATCGTCAGCTGTAACACCTGAAACATAATCAATTTCAATTGACTTAATATCAATTGCTTGATTTTTTGCAACAGCCAATATTAATTCATTTTCATCGAAATCCATCGCTCCTAAATCAAATTGCATTTCAGCATAAACATTCATCTTCCCATCAATCTTTTGTGGTTCGAATAAATGAATCCACACTTGTAGTGCGAATAGGATGACAACAACTGCTGCAACAGCTGAAAACCATATCGTTATACTTCGAACCTTTGATTTAGGCACTATTGTCTTCTCATTTACAACCCGCTGCATTATTCGACCCTCAAGGGATTCAAAATACCCTTCGGGCACTTCAAACGGACGATTGGTTGCGTAAGGTTTTAACTTATCTAATATGTCATTATTTTTATTCATAATTTCAAAGTAATGCAAAATTTACTCCTTTATGTTAGGTTAGATTCATTTATAACAAAATGGTTTAATCAATACTACAATTCTTTTTCAAAAATAGTCTCAATTTTTTTTACTGCATGATGAAATGAGGCTTTTAACGAACCGACAGAGACTTTTAGCACTTCAGATATTTCTTCATATTTCATCTCTTCAAAGTACTTCATTTGAAATACTAACCGCTGTTTTTCAGGCAGCGTTTGAACCGAAGCATGCAAACGCTTCTCAATTTCAGATCCATTAAAATAGCTATCACTCGCCAAGTAATTATCCCAATTCAAATCATCACTATCTATCGAAACTGTTTTACGCTTATTATTTTTTCGTAAAAAAGTTAGCGTTTCATTTGTTGCAATTCGATAAACCCATGTAAAAAGCGATGCATCGCCTCTGAACTTTGATAAATTTTGCCATATTTTAACAAAAACTTCTTGAACTAAATCATCCGCATCATCATGCGAAATAACTAATTTACGAATATGCCAATACAAACGCGACTGATATTTCGCAATCAACAACCTAAAAGCCTCCTCGTGTTGGTTGCTTTTATATAAGTCGATAATATGCTGGTCGGACACTTCGGCTGGAGCCATTGTTAATTATAAATATTTTTCATTTGACGTAAATTGAGTGAAAAGGTTTAAAATAAAAAGCTACCAAACCTCAATTGTTCATTCCATTTTCGCTCCAACTAATCCCTATTATTCTATTTTAAATCTAAAACCGAACCACAACTAAGCATCGTATCTAACTGAATATCTTAACACTTAACCGCTTTCCTAATATTATTCTCATATCCACATTCATTATAAATGGGTAATACTAAAAAAAAATATACTTTTGCACTGATTTTAAAATTACATATTTATCATGGGATTACAGTGTGGAATTGTTGGTTTACCTAATGTTGGAAAATCAACTCTATTTAATTGTTTATCAAACGCAAAGGCACAATCAGCAAACTTTCCGTTTTGCACCATTGAACCAAATATTGGAGTAATTACGGTACCCGATGAGCGCCTTGTAAAACTAGAGGAACTAGTTAAACCACAACGCATTGTACCAACAACTGTTGAAATTGTTGATATTGCTGGACTAGTAAAAGGTGCAAGCAAAGGTGAAGGTTTGGGAAATAAATTTTTAGCTAATATTCGCGAAACAGATGCCATTATCCATGTATTACGATGCTTCGAAGATGAGAACATTACTCATGTAGATGGAACGGTTGATCCAGTTCGTGACAAAGAAGTAATAGATATAGAACTTCAACTTAAAGACTTAGAAACCATTGAATCTCGCATTGTCAAAACCGAAAAAATGGCAAAATCGGGCAAAGATGCAGATGCTAAAAAACTTTATGAAGTATTACTTAAATACAAACAAACACTAGTACAAGGATTATCGGCAAGAACTGTTCCGTTAACTGAAGCAGAAGCTAAGTTAACGAAAGACTTATTTCTACTTACAAACAAACCCGTTATGTACGTTTGCAATGTGGATGAAGCATCAGTAAAAAACGGCAATAAATTTGTTGAAGCTGTTAAAATTGCCATCGCAAACGAAAATGCTGAAGTATTAATGATTGCTGCAAAAACAGAATCAGAAATTGCAGAATTAGATACTTACGAAGAGCGCATGATGTTTTTAGAAGACTTAGGTTTGTCGGAATCAGGTGTATCAAAACTAATTCAAACAGCCTATAAACTTTTAAAATTACAAACCTATTTTACTGCCGGAGTAAAAGAAGTTCGAGCATGGACTTTCCCTCAAGGATCACTAGCTCCGCAGGCAGCTGGTGTTATTCATAGTGATTTTGAAAAAGGTTTTATTAGAGCCGAAGTGATTAAATACTTAGACTATTTAAAATACGGCTCGGAGCAAGCCTGCAAAGAAGCAGGTAAAATGAATGTTGAAGGGAAAGAATACGTAGTTCAAGATGGTGATATTATGCACTTTAGATTTAATGTGTAACAATATTCGTTTAACTATCCCCTTTAAAAGCACCTACACATCATAAATATTGTTAAATATCACACAAAAACTGTTAAGCCTATTGGGTATATTGTACTCTTATTTTAAATTTGTATTCACCACAAAGCATTGTGGGTGATATTTTATATGAAAAAAAAGATGAACAAGATTGACACACAGGACATTACGCTGAAGCTAAAACGAAAAATATTTATTTATTTTTTAATAGAGATTTTTTTAGTTATTGTTCTTTTAGGATTTGCGTTTTTTCTTATTTCATTTGTTTTTAACTAAACACCTTAACGAATAAACCCTTCAAAATAAATTAGAAATGGTTTTGCTAAACTATTGGCTTAAAGCCAATTAGAAGCATGTCGTCGATTTGTTCGTATTCAGTTCCCATCCAATCTTCCATTTTTTGATGTAGTATGGCTTTCTGATCGTTAAAAGGCAATTTATGAATATTCAACAACAGATGCCTAAACCTTCGGTATTTAAATTTCTTACCATCAGCTCCTCCAAATTGATCTGCATAACCATCTGAGAAAAGATAAATAACATCATTTTTGCGTAATGGGATGATTTGCTTATCAAATGTATTGCCAAATCCTTTATGACCAATTGGAAAGCGGTCTCCTTCGAAACTCTCAATTTCGTTCTCGCGAATTAAATACATTGAACTATATGCACCAGCAAATTCAATTATCCGCTTTTCCAAATCAATAACACATACCGACATATCCATTCCGTCATTCACTTCCCCTTCGTCGTACTTTATACTTACTGATGTTTTTTTATTGAAGGTATCCGACAATTGTAGATTAATCTTATTCAAAATAGTAGCAGGACACTCAACTCCCTGTATTTCTACAATATTTTTGAGCAAATCGTAACCTACAATTGACATAAACGCGCCAGGGACACCATGACCGGTACAATCAACGGCAGCAATAATTAGCTTCTGATTGTTTTTATGTATGTAATAAAAATCGCCACTTACTATATCTTTAGGGCGATAGTAAATAAATGAATCCGGAATTATCCGATTAACCATCTCTTCCGAAGGAAGTATTGCTTCCTGTATTCGCTGAGCATAGTTAATACTATCAGTTAAGTTTTTGTTTATTCGTGATAATATTTCTCTTTGCGCTTCGATTTTAGTTTTATCAAAGGCCTTATCTTTAATTGAACGATAGGCTTTTCGATAGTGCCGAATTCTGTAATTCACAAGTGTTTGAATCAAGAAAACTAATGCAATAAAATAAAATGCATAAGCATAATTCGACATATATAATAAGGGTCGAACTCGAATCTTAATAGAATCGGGGTCATTATTCCAAACTAAATCATTATTTGAACCAATAACTTTAAATACGTAATCTCCATCAGGTAAACTAGGGTATGTGATATGGTTTACTGTTCCAACTTCAACCCAATCATCGTCGATTCCTTCCATCATTACCTTGTATCTGTTTTTCGATTGTTGTGTATACTCCAGCGATGAAAAATAGAATGTTAACGAACTACTTCTGTGATACTTATATTCAATTTCATCTTCGTTTCCAAGCCAGTTTTTAAAATGTAAACCTTTTTTGATGAGTTCAATTTCAGAGATGGCATTTTGTGGTTTAATCATGTTCATAGTAAAACTAGCGGGATCGATATATCCAACTCCATCAAAGCCTCCAAAGTAAAGCACACCTTGTTTTGTTTTAAAAACAGATCCTACATTAAATACATTGCCAGGCAATCCGTCGAATAGAGTAAAGTTTAAAATATTTCCTCCCGGCGATATAACGGAAACACCTTTATTCGTTGATACCCAAACTCGATCAAATGCATCGCACATAACACCATTAATAACATCATTATTTAAACCATCTCCGATACTATAAAATCGAGAGCTTAAATTGGATAAAGTTAATTGAGTGAGTCCTGAACGAGTTCCTATCCACAGGTCTCCTTTGTTGTCGATATCAATGCTTTGAATGTAATTATTTGATAGTAGTTTTTTATCCAAGGATTTATTTTGCAATGTTTTAAAGGTTTTTTTTACGGGATCAAAAAGGGATAATCCGTTTTTCGTACCAATGTAAATAATACCATCTCGCCCTTCCTTAAAAGAGGTAATCCCATCATTACACAACGAATTACTGGACTCAATATCAACAAAATAACTCCATATCCGATCACCATCAATACAATACAATCCAAATTGTGATCCAATCCAAATCCGATTGTGTGAATCGGACATCAAAGCACTAATTGGGTTTGCTTTTAGTAAAGTTGCTATTTCGTTATTTCTTAGATAGTCGAACTCTTTAATTTCTCCTGTATTTTTTTCAACCCAATAAAGTCCATGATTAGTGCCAACCCAAATATTTTTTTGATTATCAATGGTAAAACAATGAGCAATATCTTCACCTGAATTATATTTAAACAAATCAAGAACCACATGCGAAACAACACCCGTACTTTGATTAACCTTATAAATGCCTTTGCCCATAGTTCCAAGCCAAAGGTCATTGTTTTCATCATAAAAGAGTGAAGATGTATTGTATGTTTCAATTTTAGCACTGAAAGGTTTTTCTAACGAATAGGATTTAAATTTTAACGGTTGAAAATACATTTTCAATAATCCACTATGTTTTGTTCCAATCCAAAATATTCCAGATCGATCTTCGATTATTGAAGTCACCTGATCATTCAAATTTAGATTACTTATCATTTCAAACGATACAGTATGACTAACATCTGAATAATCCATCGAATAAACATCGATACCATTTTTGGTTCCGCACCACATTTGATTCTGAGAATCTTGATATAAAGTAAAGATACTCCCATTATCAACATAGGATTTGGAAATAATACAAGGTTTAATTGCTTTTGTTTTGATACATACTTGCCGAAGTCCTTTAAGTGTAGCAAGCACAAGGCATGAATCTGATGTGAAAAGCATATCGGTTATAGGTTCTTGAAAATAACCATTTCCACTATCTTCGCTAATAATTCGTTCAAAAACCGTATCGCCGGGATGCAATATTTGCAACCCATCTTTTGAACCAAACCATACCTGATTTTGATGATCGACACATACAGGATATTTAGTTAGAAAGTCGTTTTTAAACACATTAGAATAATGGCCAAACGAATTAAACTGGTTACTATTAAGATCGTGACTAACAATGTAGTTCCGAGTTTTTAGAAATAGTTTGTTATTTACAACAGCCGACATACCTGTTATTTCATCTTCAGGAATATTCCCAACAGAACCTTTATCGCTGTTTTTGTGATATCGAGTAAATTTGTTTGTTTTATGATGCCATAAATTTAATCCTGAAGAACGAGTTGCAATAAATAAATCTCCTAGCGGAGTTGGTGATAAGCTTAGAATTTCATTGCCTGAAATTGAGGTCGAATCCATTGGATCGTGCCTGAATGTTTGAAACCGATACCCATCGTATCTATTTAAACCATCAACTGTGCCAATCCATAAAAATCCTTCTTTATCCTGATACAATGCGGTTATTTCGTTACTCGACAATCCATTAAAAACGGTAATTTTTTCGCTAAAAGTTATCTCCATACTTTTTTGAGCATTTAATTTTAAAATGCCCAAAAAGCTAAAACCAGCTAATAAATAAGTAACGAAATATCGTATAATACTCATTCGGTTATTCAAATTTAAATACACACACTATATCGCCATTAGAAAGTAAAAATAGCAACAATAATGATGTATGCAACATTTTTTAACACCCAAATTCAACTGAATACCAATATTTCGAATAGTTCTTAAATTTTCAACCCCGCTTTAGCTGTAAACCACTCTAATGTTTCAGATGATGGACGTTCTATTGGTAAGCCGTACATTCT
The DNA here is from genome assembly GCA_038212305.1 of Bacteroidales bacterium. GTDB lineage: Bacteria > Bacteroidota > Bacteroidia > Bacteroidales > Marinilabiliaceae > JBBQUP01. Next base: position 2,153 of record JBBQUP010000058.1, on the reverse strand, counting down.
ATCCCAAATTAATTGAGTTAACACGCCCAATGATCGAGAAACCCCAAACATCATCGTGTAAACAGGAAATTCGGTTATGCCGTAGCTAGATAATAATGATCCTGAAATGGCATCAACATTGGGCCAAGGATTTTTAATTTTTCCAGTAATAGAGAGAACATCGGGTACAACATTATAAATACGATTCACAACTTTAATTAATGGTGCATTAGGAATGTACTTATTCGCAAAATCTAACTGAACGGTAAAACGAGGATCGGTTTTACGAAGCACAGCATGACCATAACCAGGTATTACCCTGCCTTGATGCAATGTATCGATGGTATATTGCCGAATTTGTTCTTCGGTAGGATCGTTTGTTTTTAAGTCAGTTAACATATTTTCAATCCACACCATCACTTCTTGATTTGCCATTCCATGCAATGGTCCAGCTAATCCATTCATCCCAGCCGAGAAACTATAATATGGATTTGACAAGGCGGATCCCACTAAATGAGTGGCATGAGCAGATACATTTCCTCCTTCGTGATCGGCATGAATAACCATGTATAGTCGCAACATTCGTTTTACCTCTTCATTATCGAAGCCCATCATGTGCGAAAAATTACCTGCCCAATCTAAACTAGGATCGGCTGCAATATATTTTTCCTGATGAAAAACTCGTCGATAAATATAAGCGGCAATAATTGGCAAACGGCTAATTAAATCCATTACACCTTCATACATTGGATCCCAATAATCTTTCTTATCCATTCCAGATAAATAAGCTTTGCGAAATTGAGATTCGGTTGACATGGCCAAAATAGCAGTATTAAACTGAATCATTGGATGCGCCTCAACTGGGAGCGCATTAATTACATCAAAAACATGGGTTGGAATACCTTGTGCTCTTCTTGCCCATTCTTTACGAATATATTCAACATCCTCAGCAGTAGGAATTTCTCCTAACAACATTAAATAAAACAAACCCTCAGGCAATGGTTCGCCATCAGATTGCAACTTAGGTAACTTCTCGCGCAATTCGGTGATACTATGTCCTCTAAATCTTATTCCTTCCTCAGAATCAAGTTTTGACGTACAAGTCATAAGCGAAACAATTCCTTTCATTCCACCCAAAACTTGTTCCATAGTAATTTCTTGCAATACAGTATTCCCATGCTCTTTAACAAGCTTTCGAACTATTTCAGCTTTAGCACGTCCAATTGTTAACAGTTTCTCTTTAATGTAATCCATATCAATTTCAATTTCCTAAATTCATTATACAAATACAATTTAAACCAATGTTACTCAAATATCAATTACCCGAGATATATCATCAGTTTGTAGCATATTAACATCAGAAATCATACTTTGTTTTATTTAGATTATCTGATCTGAGTAAGCATTTTGATTTTACAATTAAAATGCAACTGCACTAACTAAAGTTAAGAAAAAATTGCGTGGAAATTTTTAACAGGAAAGAAAACTTAAATAATTCATTATCAAGGAAAGAAATAGAGTGTTTGAATAATTATCGGTGGTTGAGATTGCACTTAAATTAACATCCGATTATTCGAGAAATAAGCTTTATCTGAGCTAACTTTTAAGAAGAATTAAGGTAATGCACATAATTATAATGTAAGACATTTAATTGGAAATCGTAAACATAAGACAAGAATCAACTAATCTATATGTCATAGCTGGAAGTAGCAAAAAAAGATAAAACCATTTTACTCAGTTTTATCTTTTAACAATTTATTTATTCATCGTCATTTTCATCATCGTAATCCTCTTCGTCCTCTTCAAAATCATCATCGTCATACAATTGATCAACCAATTCCTCATCATCAGCTTCATCGTAAATCGATGGTTTTCTCGAACGTTTTTCATTCATAGCTGCATTGCGCTTAACAGCAGCATCATCCTGAGAATAGAAATCTGAAACTGGTTTCTTCCCCGAGGGTTGTGATTTCATTTTATTTTTCCTCCTTTAAGTTAAAAATTGAATTGACTACAAATACTTTATATCTGACTTTAAACTAATTGAACAACTTGCAAAATAAATCATTTCTAATTTCGATAAAAACAACTCATCAAAATTTCACATATCGAAATTAATAAATTCACTTTAATTTAAATGAATAGATAGGAAGAATAATAGATTTGAGACAGAT
>JBBQUP010000057.1:0-24396 GCA_038212305.1 Bacteroidales bacterium | reverse complement strand
AAACGGTCAAACAAATATGCGGCAAGCTCAAATATGATCCATGCCCCGGAAAAAATCCGTGTGGCACACTGGCGAAAATTTTAAAAACCCCAAATCAGATTATCAATACGTTACAGATGGATAGCTGCAATGTGGGTTAATGCGTACGATTATTAAGATAGTATTTGCCTTATCAAAACATTTCTTCAAAGAAAACTAAGTCAATGTTTAAATTTTCTGATAGGGAAATTGGCTCTTTAACGCTTCGAGCGGTTAAGATTCATTGATAAATAAAAGGCCACGAATCGAAGATCGACGGAGTCACTTCACGAATAAGAAATTAATTTGAACCAAAATACAGTCATCTGACATCAACAACGTTATGAAATTTTACAGTTAGTAAATTCCAAACGGAAAGCTTAATACCCTAGAATCTGAATCATAATATGGTTAATCTTCAATCCTTCCTGGGAAATCGACATTGTAATGTAGCCCACGACTCTCTTTGCGTTTTTTGGCCATTTTAATAATTAGGTAGCCAACATTTATTTTATTGCGTAGTTCACATATTCGTTGCGATACAGCCGATTTTTGATAGAGCATTTCTGTTTCGTGATACAAAACTTCTAAACGATCGAATGCTCGATTTAATCGTAGGTTTGATCGTACAATGCCAACATAATTACTCATTATTTGCTCAACTTCTTTATTGCTTTGAGTAATTAAAACCATCTCTTCGGGATGCTGAGTACCTTCGTCGTTCCAAACCGGAATATTGTGATTGTAGGTAGCCGATTTGACTGCCTCTATGGCATGTGATGCCGCTGCATTCGCATAAACTACTCCTTCGGTTAAGGAGTTAGATGCTAAACGATTAGCGCCATGCAAGCCTGTTGATGCACACTCACCTGCGGCATATAAATTAATGATAGAAGACCGCCCATTCAGGTCAACCTTTATACCACCACAGCCGTAATGTGCTGCTGGTACAACAGGAATCATTTGCTTGGTAATGTCCAAACCTAAACTCAGGCACTTTTCGTAAATAGTTGGAAAATGATTTTTAATCTCGTCGGCCGATTTATGAGTCACATCAAGGTAAACAAAATCTTCACCTCGGTTTTTCATTTCGTTATCAATAGCTCTTGCCACAATATCTCTTGGGGCTAAGCAACCACGAGGATCGTATCCCAACATAAATTCGGAACCATCCTGACGGCGAAGAATGCCGCCAAAACCACGCATGGCTTCAGTAATTAAAAACGATGGCCGTTCGGCAGGGTTAAATAGCGATGTTGGATGAAACTGAACAAACTCCATGTTCTCAATAATACCTTTGGCCCGAAAAGCCATTGCAATACCATCGCCCGTTGCAATAAGCGGATTGGTGGTGGTTTGATAAACACTGCCTATACCACCTGTTGCCAAAAGCGTTGTTTTAGCCAGAAAAGTATGTAGTTTACCACTTGCTTTATCAAGCACATAAGCACCATAACATACAATGTTAGTCATCCAAGGCTCGGTAACTTTGCCTAAATGGTGAGGTGTAATAACATCAACAGCAAAGTGATGTTCGTAAATATCGATTTGAGAATTTTGTCGAATAGCTAAAGTAAGCGCACGTTGTATTTCAGCTCCAGTATTATCTTTATGATGTAGAATTCGATTATCGGAATGTCCACCTTCGCGATGCAAATCAAATTGTCCATCAGCTTGTTTATCAAATTGAGTTCCCAGTTTCACCAACTCTGCAATAATAGCAGGAGCTTCATGCACTACTTTTTCAACTGCCGCTAAATCGCACATGCCATCGCCAGCCACCAAAGTATCGTGAATATGGTTTTCCAACGAATCAGGCGCATACATAACCGATGAAATACCACCTTGTGCATAGGATGTATTGGTTTCGGTGAGCAATGTTTTGGTAACAATAGCTACACGACCATGTTGAGCAACTTTTAGTGCAAAACTTAATCCGGCAATGCCAGAACCTATTACCAAAAAATCATATTCCTTAACCATTTACTATTGGTTTATTTGGTTATAAGACTCATCTTAAACTGATAATCTAAATTTATTTTACCTCCTCAAAATCAACATACTCCCCATCCTTATTGTTCGAATCCCTCTTTTTATCAGGTTTTTGCACAGTTACTTTCCCCTCAGGCTGACGTTGTTGCTCGCAATTACCTGAAAAATTACCCGATTGCTGTTGCATTTTAGTAATTTGTCGTTTTAAAAACCAAGGTAATATTACGCGTCCGACAAATTTCAGACCGTAATAAATAGCAGCAAAAATGAGGATAAGCCTAAAAAATCCCATATCCTATCTGTTTAAAAATTTATTCCTTCATCTAGTTTTTTAATCGCAGCATTAATCATTTCATCTTCCCTAAACAATATAGGATAAAACCCATCATTATCAATGAAATTTCTTGCAATATACGCTTTTACCTCATTGTTGATTAACATTTTTGAGGTATTATACTGTGCTGCATTATATTTAACGCCTGCCTTTTCGGCATATGCGATCAGTTGTGCTGCCAAATCAATTTTAGCCAATTCTGTTTCAAACCCGGTGTACGTGGTTATTTTTTGCAGCGACTCACGATGCTTATCTGCATATTCTAATGCAAACTGATACAATGCACCCTTTTCTCTGAGTTGATAAAAATACTCAGTAAAACGAGTGGTGTCGCGAGGGATAAACAAATCGGGCATAATACCTCCTCCTCCGTAAACAATGCGACCTTTCGTAGTTTTATATTGAATGGTGTCGGCATTGTGAATGCTGTCTTTTTCGAAAAACTCACCATGCTGATAACGTTTCATGATATCTTCGTAATAGTCGTCGTTACCATTAGAATACGACTTTTGAATGCATCGACCACTTGGCGTATAATATCGAGCAATAGTCAGTCGAATTGCTGAGCCATCAGGAAGTGGTATTTGCTGCTGTACCAATCCTTTACCAAATGAGCGACGACCGATGATGATACCTCGATCATTGTCCTGGATGGCTCCTGCAAAAATTTCACTGGCCGAAGCCGAAAACTCATCAATCAATACCACCACTTGTGTTTTTTGACAACTACCTGTTCCATTTGCAAGCATATCCTGCCGAGGATTGGCTTTACCAACTGTATAGACAATTAGCTCTTTGTTTTGCAGAAACTCATTAATCATGTTAAAAGCAACATCTAAAAATCCACCTGAATTTCCTCGTAAATCGATGATGACTTTTTCGCATCCATTGGATTTTAACTTAGCCAGCGCGGTAATAAACTCATCGTACGTATTTTTCGCAAAGCGATTTATTTTTATAAAACCAATATCAGGCGTTACCATGTACGACACATCCACGCTGTAAACCGGAATAATTCCGCGAGTAATTAAAAAATCGATTGGCTTATTAGCATTCCGGCGAATGATGGAAACCTTAACCTTAGTGCCCATCTCTCCCCTCAACTTACTCATCACTTGATTGTTGGTTATTTTTATCCCGGCAACGGAAGTATCGTTAACCGAAACAATTCGATCACCCGGAAGAACACCCAACTTTTCGGAAGGACCACCCGAGATGACACTGACAACCATTACCGTATCGCTTTGAATGCTAAACTGTACGCCTATTCCACCAAAATTCCCTTCTAATTCCTGATTCACTTCTTCGAGCTCTTTTGCGGGGATATAAACGGTATGTGGATCGAGATGCTTTAGAATCTCAGGGATAACTGTTTCAATAAGTTTATTTTTATCGATTGTGTCAACATAATCCTCTGTTATCAAGCCAATTAAAGCATCTAACTTATTTGTCTGTGGATATATTGTAAGATGTTTCCCTGATGGATCCATGCTTCGCAATGTTAATGCCCGACCAATAAATAGACCTGCAAGCAAAACCAATACAGCAAAAATGGGATAAATAATCTGACGACGTGTGTTCTTTATGGTCATAACTCTAAAATTTTATTCCTCAAGATGGATAATTTCTATTTCAGCTCTTTTTAGCAAATCAATGCCTTCTTCGGTTCTATATTTCTCGGAAAAAACAACTCGTTTAATGCCTACCTGAATAATGAGTTTCGCACATTCGATACAAGGCGATGCGGTAACATAAAGCGTAGCACCATCGCTACTGTTGTTTGAGCGGGCCACTTTTGTAATGGCATTGGCTTCGGCATGAAGCACATATGGTTTTGTGGCGCCATCTTCGGATTCGCACTGATTTTCAAATCCTGATGGTGTTCCATTGTACCCATCGGAAATAATCATTTTATCTTTCACAAGAATTGCACCCACCTGTCGGCGCACGCAATAGCTGTTTTGCGACCAAATTCGAGCCATTGCTAAATAGCGTTTATCGAGCAAAATTTGTTTTTCAGTAACTGCTGTTAATTCATTCATATTTAACGTGTCCCAATAATTGGATTTCCAATAACCGGCACAAAAATAACAAATTATGGAGGTTTAGGTTGTAATTGAGTGCTAAATTATGTGAATGACGCAATTATGGGTAAAATTATTAGGATTTGATTGCAAAAAAAAACTAAACTCAAATTCCAGTTCCAAGCACGCTATTTCTTTTTAACTCCTCTTACAGCCTGTTCTGTCCACGGATCATCGGGCCAAACATGTTTTGGATAGCGAATACGCAACTCCTTTTTCACCTCAAAATAGGTTTTATCCCAAAAACTACGCAAATCGGCTGTAATTTGAACCGGCTTAAAGCCAGGTGACAGCAAGTGCAATAAAACAGACGTTTGACCTTTGTTGATACGAGGTGTTTCGGCCAATCCAAAAAGCTCTTGCAAACGAACTGCCAAAACCGGATTGTTGCCGTTGGCATGATAAAGCAGCTTAATTTTAGACCCGCTGGGAACCGTTAAACTAGACGGTGCAAGTGCGTCCAGCTTTTTTTGCATCTCCCAATCCAATAGATTTTGGAGCACTGTCAAGAGATCAATCTTTTTTAAATCTTCTGCTTTTTTAACTTGTTCAAAATAAGGAGTTAGCCAAATTTCGTTGGTTGTCATTAGTGCAGATATACTTACATCAGGCCAATTTTCAGATGGATTCCATCTTCTCAAACTCAAGATTCGGTTTTGCCATTGAATTACCTCATCGTTAAAATCTAAAAGCAAATCCCCTTCCTTTTTAATGACATCGGTAATGGCCTTAATTCGCAAATTGTTATTGGGCGATTGAATGGGTTTCGATTGCAGCACAATGCTACCAATGCGCAAATCAGATGTAGCCACAATGCCTCCTTTTCGCCGATCCCAAATTACCGTGTCCTGCGATTGCACCATGGGCGCCAAGTCTTTGGGGTTAAGTGGCGATGCTAAAAATATCTTCCCCTGACCATCGCGAGCATCTAAGTGAGCAACTGCCAACCACGGTTCGTGAGCCAAATTATCTTTGTGGCTAATCATGGCATAACTGCCATTCGACAATTGAAACTGCGCATTGTTTCCCGGACGAGCGCAGGCAATTCTTTCGGGATAGGCATACACCAAGAGCATGCCCGTTTCAAAAGGATCAACAGGAGTGTTGTCAACTTCTATTTTTATAATTTTTCGATATGAGTCGGCAATTTTTTCAATGCGAGCCAGTGCTCGGTTATCGCCTTTCCCTGCACGGTATTTCCTCAGCGCCTCAATTCGAAGGTTGATGTCCACACCCACTTCGCGAGGAAGCGGATCGCGCTCTTCGAGAACAGCCGCTATGTCGGTAGCTAAAGCTGCGAGCGATATTTCTTGAGCCATAATTAATAAATGTGCCAGTCGCGGATGGCAAGGCAAAGCAGCCATTTTTCGGCCATGAGGAGTGATTTTGTTATGGTCGAGTGCTTCCAAATCGTGCAGTGTTTCAAAAGCCTGCGCAAGATGCCCTTTGGGCGGAGGTGTGAGCCACGTTAACTGATACACATCGTGAATTCCCCACTGAGCCATATCGAGCACCAGCGAGGCTAAATCGGAGGTGACAATCTCGGCTTCGCGATGATCGGCTAAGCGATGATGATCTGCTAAGCTCCACATGCGATAACATTTGCCGGGGCTAAGCCGTCCGGCACGACCGGCACGTTGATCGGCTGAGTCTTTCGATATTTCAATGGTGGTTAAGCGCGACAATCCAGTTCCTGGATCGAATTTTAGGGTGCGACCGAATCCACAATCCACCACCACCTTAACACCTTCGATGGTTAAGCTGGTTTCGGCAATCGAAGTGGCTAAGACGACTTTCCTTCGTCCATTTCTATCGGGCTGAAGGGCAGCCCATTGTTTTCCCTGAGCCAATTGGCCATATAGCGGATGGATTGCAATGTTGGTCAACTGCCTTTTAAGTATCTCCTGAGTTTTACGAATTTCGCCTTCGCCGGGAAGAAAAACCAATACATCACCCTCATCATTTTCAATGGCTTTGAGTATGGTTCGGGCAGTCATTTCGGGCAGCATCATCAAGTCGCGTGCGCCAGTGTAAATCACCTCAACGGGATATTGCTTTCCTTCGCTTTGAATAGCCGGAGCATTGAGTAATTCAGTCAACTGAGGCATATCGAGCGTTGCCGACATGATAACGATTCGCATATCGGAACGCAACACCTGCTGCGCCTCGCGACACAGTGCCAAAGCCACATCGGCATACAAACTGCGTTCGTGAAACTCATCGAACATAACCATGCCAACGCCTTCGAGGGCATTGTCGCTCTGCAACATTCGAGTGAGAATACCTTCGGTAACAACCTCTATTCGTGTCGATTGACTAACTCGCGTATCGAACCGAACCCGATAACCCACTTGCTGTCCAACTTCATCGCCAAGCAGCGATGCCATGCGCATGGCTATGGTTCGTGCCGCTAACCGACGAGGTTCGAGCATGATGATTTTTTTACCCGCAAGCCATGGTTCGTCCATGAGTGCCATAGGTAATAACGTGCTTTTGCCAGCTCCAGGAGGCGCGCTAATAATGAGCGTGTTTCCAGAAATTAAATGCGTTTGAATATCGGGGATGATATCGTTTATGGGAAGCTGAAAGGAATTGGAGTTGAATGACACTGGCCGTAATGTTTCTATCGATGAATATTGGCGCAAATTTACTTAATTGGTTCGGACAATTAGCAAATAGTTTAAACGCAAAGTTCGCAGAGATTTTTCTCAAAGGTGAGTTATACATTAATCAGACACTTCGCGTTTTGTTGGTTTCAACAGAAAACTACGATAACACATGCCACCTTTGTTTAACGATGTATTCAACAAAAATTAGCCGCGAATCGAAGATCGACGGAGTTAATTCACGAATGAAAACATTCACGAGCACGACCACTTTCATTCGTGAATTAGTGGCAATTTCTCTCAGATTACATTATCTTTTTTTATTTTTGTGCAACATCAACAAAAAAGACGAATGATTATGGTTGAAAATGAGGTAGTGGCGCTTAACGAACAATTAAGCAAATTAAGTACTCAAGAAATTGTAACTCAGGCAATAAAGTTGTTTGGCGATAAAATAGCACTTAGCTCAAGCTTGGGTGCCGAAGATCAGGTGTTGACTCACATGGTGATGCAAGCCAATGCATCCACTCGCATTTTCACCTTAGATACTGGACGTTTGTTTCCCGAAACATACGATTTAATTGATCGCACCTCAAAAAAATACAAAAAAAATATCGAAGTATTTTTCCCCGATGCCACCAAAATTCAGCATATGGTGAACGAAAAAGGCATCAACCTTTTTTACGATAGCATCGAAAACCGGAAATTGTGTTGCAGCCTTCGCAAACTAGAGCCGTTGGCTCGTGCCTTTAAGGGATTGGATGCCTGGATTTGTGGTTTGCGGGCAGAGCAATCGATTACCCGAGCTCAAATAAATGTGGTGGAGTGGGACAGTATGAACAAAATGGTGAAGATTAACCCGCTGGCCAACTGGAGCGAACAGCAAGTTTGGGATTACATCAAAGAGAATAAAATCCCTTACAATCCGCTTCACGATAAGAATTATCCAAGCATTGGTTGTTTACCCTGTACTCGAGCCATTATGGAAGGCGAAGATGTGCGTGCCGGTCGTTGGTGGTGGGAAAGCCCCGATACCAAAGAGTGCGGATTGCATAAAAAATGAGAATTTTTTAATGTTTTTACATCATTAATTATCGCCCATGTTCGTCTACTTTTTATAAAGTTCATTAGCCAGTAATATTATCGAGCAAATTGGTTGATGATTGTTCTGGGATTTCGTCAACTTAAATATTAACTACCATTATTTTTTGAATCAAGAATTTCTTCAGTCATTGCGACTAACTGCCTAATATTTATTGGTTTAGTTATGTATTTATTGCAACCAATGGCCAGTATTTTAGCTTTATCAGCATCTCCGGCAAATGCCGTTTGGGCAATAATTATCACGTCGCTATTGAATGTTCTAATTTGGCGGGTTGCTTCAAGTCCGTTTAAATCAGGCATTTTAATATCCATAAAGATGAGGTCAAGATCTGGATTGTTCCTACTTACTTCAACGGCATCAATCCCATTGTCGACATGCAATATTTCACGACAGAGATGTTTGATGGATTCGGTGATTAAACTATCCGATGATTCGTCATCCTCAGCGATTAAAATTTTCAATTTGGATATCTCATTATTTTTGGTCATATCTTATATTTTAGAATTTATTAAAAAGCTGTTTAGTTTTTATAGATGTCTAGATTATAGAAAGAGTGAGAGAAGCTAAGAAGATGAAAATTAGAATGTTCATCTTCCGGAAATATTTTATCCATCTGTCTAATATCTATTATTTTTTCTATCTCTGTATTCATTTAAATTAAATTTAAACAGTTCCTAAAACGTTGAAATTCGTTTTTTATTTATTGGCAGGGTGAAATAAAATGTCGATCCTTTTCCAACATCACTTATTAATTTAATTTCGCCTCCCAGTAGTTTCAAATAACCTTTTACGATGGCAAGCCCTAAACCAGCACCTTGATAGGCTTGCCTATCGGCAATATCTGATTGCACAAAGCGCTCGAATACTGCTTCGTGTCGATCGATTGGAATTCCTATGCCAGAGTCCTTAACATAGAAATCAATTGCATTATTAATTGAGCATTGACAACCAAATTCTATGAATCCATGTTTTGTATATTTACTGGCATTTTTAACTAGGTTAAGTAATAAAGCGGTGAGTTTTTCACGATCGGAATGAATGGAATTGCATGATTTAGGTAAATCATTTATAAAACTAAACTTAATTCCTTTGTTTTGGATTTCAGGTTTGAAAAAGTCAAATATATATTCAAATAACTCATTGATATTTATTTCTGATATAAATACTTCTGTCAAGCCCGATTCTATTTTTGAGATGTCAATCAGATCATTTATTAAATTTAACATTCGGTTTCCACTTTTCTCTATCACCTGAATGTATTTAGCATGTTCATTTTCGGTGATATCACTTTTTTTAAGCAATTCAGCAAAACCTAATATTCCATTCATCGGGGTTCTAATCTCGTGACTCATATTGGCTAAAAAGGCCGATTTTAGTCGATCACTCTCTTCGGCTTGTTCTTTGGCTGCAATAAGATCAGCGATCATTTGTTTCTTCTCTGTAATATCTTCTTTTATACCGGCAAAATGAATTATTTCGTTTTGATCATTTAAAATTGGGGATATCAGGGCTGATTCCCAGTAGGTTTCGCCATTCTTTTTTTTGTTGCAGAATTCACCAGCCCATTCTTCACCTGATTTTATTGTATTCCAAAGCATTTTATAATCGGTCGTACCCGATTGATCGGATTGTAATATGCTGGGATTTTCACCTACAATCTCATCATTTGAATAGCCTGTGATGTCGCTGAATTTTTTATTTACATATTCTATTTGGCCATTAACATCGGTAATAACAATTGATATGGGGCTTTGCTCTACGACTCTCGATAATGTCTTAAGCGAATCTTCATGTTGTTTTTGACTGGTTATGTCGCGAACCATTGAGATAGCACCTATTACACTGCCCGATGCACTATAAAGTGGTGCTATTGAATCTGATACCCAGCCCGATTTTCCTGTTTCGGCAATGTTAAAATAAAATTCGGTTTGCGAACATTGCTTTTCGAATAACACTTTTTCGATGTTATGATGCATCCCTTCCTGTTTTAGAAATGGAAACAGATCATACGGACTCTTACCAATTACCGATGAAGCTTTAAATCCTGTTAATTCTTCCATAAAGGGATTCCAAACCTTGCAGCGCTGCTCGAGATCGCAAACAACAATGCCTTCATGCGCACTTTGAATAATTTGTTGGTTAAACTGATTCATCTCGTGCAACGATGTCTCGGCTTGCATAAGTTTATTTGTTTTATCAATCTCGTTACACACCCTCTCAACCACTATAGGTAGCATATCCAAAAACGTACTGTCTTTAATCACATAGTCGCGCACACCCAACTTCATCATTTCCACAGCAATACGCTCATCGCCATTGCCTGTGGTGACAATAAATGGCGGAATGTAGTTTTCGCGATTGACTAACTCAATAATAAAATCTTTTCCATTTACATCAGGCAACGAATAATCTAACAGAATAAGAAAGGGGCGATGATTTTGCAACCAGTCAAGCGCTTTACCTGCAGTTTGAAAATAAATTATTGGATAATTGAGTGGCTCTAGTCGTTCGATGAGCAAATCAATTAACCCAATATCATCTTCAACAATCAGAACCGTTTTTTCAGTATCCATTAATTAATCTTTAATTACAAACGTACAATTTGTATAAACAACCCTAACCGATTGAGTGTTTCTGAAAACTTTAAAAAATCGATTGGTTTGGTAATATACAAATTACATCCTAATTTATAACACATTTCCACTTCCCGAGGATCATCGGTTGTTGTTAACATTAAGATCGGGATATTTTTTAAGTCATCATCTGTTTTCATTCGACGAAGCACCTCAACGCCATCCATTTTTGGCATATTAATATCGAGTAACAATAAATAATTACTATCTGGGTTGCGATGCTTTCTCGATTGGGTTTGCGACAAAAAATTCCAAACCTCTTCGCCATTTGAAAACCGAATAATTGGATTGCAAATTCCCGAATTCTCCAGGCCTTCCTTTATTAATTCAGCATGCCCATCATCATCTTCGGCAATTAAAATAGTCATCTCTTTGTACTTTGTCATTCAATTCCTGTTTAAATAATTAATTACTCGATAAAACTCACTCTTTGCAATTCAATACTAAACACACTTCCTACTTGAGGCTCTGATTGAACCCAAATTTTACCTTTGTGTTTGTCGGCTATTCGTTTTACAATGCTCAATCCAATTCCTTCACCCGATTGTGGAGAGGTTGAATCAACCCGATAAAAAACGTCCCAAATCTTCTCTATGTGACGTTCATTTATTCCGACTCCAGTATCCTGTAAGGTGTAAATGACTTTTTTATAATGAGTTTTCCCCTTTATGGTGATGGCTAATGGGCGTATTTTATCGGAATACTTAATGGCATTTTCTATTAAATTGGTAAAAAGCTGGTTTAACTGAATTTCATCGCCATAACAATAAGGCAAATCATCAACGGTCATCACTACTGATTTTTCGCTTAATTGAAAATGCAAGGCCGATTGAATAGAATTAATTAATTGATTCATATCGACTTTAACAATAACTAATTTAATTCGTCCGGTTCGTGATATTTGTAGTAATCCATTAATGAGTGTATCCATTTTCGACACATTGGTTGAAATAAAGTCCAATGTTTTTGGAATTCCTTCGAGCGTATATTTATCCAATTGTTCTTTCACATCATCGTTTAAATCTATGGTTTTAATGATCTCTTTAATTGAGTCGGTTTGCTTTTGAAGCCGCTGGCTAAACCCTTGAATATTCACCAATGGCGAACGTAAATCGTGCGATGCCACAAAGAGATAGTTTTCGAGTTCTTTATTTTTGGTTTTAATAACTTCTTGTATTTGTAGAATGGCTGTAATATCGGTTGTTATGGTTGCAAAGGTGTTTTTTTGAGGTGAGACAACTGATATCATCAAATGCTTATCCATTGGCGCAAAATAGGTAGTGTACTCATAGGGTTGTCCCGAAATTACAACTTGTGTAAATTCTTGTAAATATGGAGGTATTTCTGCCTGATACACTTCGCTCGCGAGCTTACCAATAGCCTGTTCTCTAGTAATTCCTGTAATTTGGGTGAATGCTTTATTGCAATCGGTAAGTCGGTAATTTACGCCATTCCCATTCTCATCAAATACAACTTCATGAAGCACAACCATTTCAGTCATGGATTCGAAGAGGGTGCTTAGTTTCTGTTCGCTTTCCCTTAGTTCTTTTTCAAACTCCATGCGTTCTATTTCAACTCCCACTCGAGTAGCTACAATGCTTAAAATTTGAGTCAAATGATTGGTGTTTTCAAGAGGCGTTTTATTTAATGCAGCCATTAGGCCAATTGGTTTACCTTTTGAATCCCACAAAGGAATACCAATATAGCCATCAGCCTCCATGTTAACCAATAGCGTGTCTTGTGGAAATTTTTGTTGAACGCCATTTGGATAAATGCATATTTGTTGATCGATAACATTTGCACAAGGGGTTCCTGCTAGTTTGTATCGAATATTAGAACCAATTTCCCCATCAATAAACAAGGTAATTGTTTCTACCGTCTCTTTGTCTTCACTTAACTTATTAATAATAAAATAATTAACTTTAAGTAAGTTGCCTAAATAAATGGTTAACGAGTCCAAAAATGCCTTTCCACTAACAGAAGAGCCTTTGTGCGCTAAAAATTCAAGAATTTGATCTGTCTCAAATTTGTTGGTAATGTCTTTTACAATTGAAATAACACCAATTGATTCTCCTAAGGTATTAAACAATGGGGCATTAGCCCATTCGCAAAGAATCACTTTCCCGCTTTTGGTGATGTTGTTGTTGACGCTTTTTGCGGGTTCGTTTTTCACCAACAAATGGTTCCATATGTCATCGAGGTTCACATCATTAAGCAGAAAAGTCTCATTTGCCTTTTTGCCAATTACTTCCATGGAAGTAAATCCAAAGATTCTTTCAGCACTCGGATTCCAAGTTTTTATGGTTAAATCAGCATTCCATACAATACACGCATCAGGAATTAATTCGAACTGTATTTTGAGATTTTGTTCGTTTTCTATTAACGTTTCTTCAATTACCAATTGTGTTTCTTCAACCTGCATAATTACTCTGGCTACAAAAACACTCGAAACCATAATAACGATGAATGTTATTAGGCTGTGGTTGAATGTTAAGCCACTTTCATGGTTATTTAAAATGTATTGTAATCCAATTAACACAAGCCAAATAAATATACTTGACAAGAGAGTGGCACTTAGCACTCTCCCATTATTTCGCATGAACGGTTGAGCTGGAAACCCCAATAATCGACGAATCCACGATAAATGAAGCAGCGTTTCAGCTACAATAATAAAAAGGATGATACTTAAAAGCTCTTTGAGAATGATGGCAGATAAAATAGAGTGTTCCAAATGATGAATCGAATTTTTTATATCGAATTTTAAGTTGAGCGAAAGGATAGGATTAAACAAAACATAAAATTGAATTGCAAAGAGCAGTCCGCATAGCCCAATTACGGCAGCCAGTCGGGTAAATACTTTCCGGTTATGTGCGTTTGGTTGAGGTTTATTAAAATTGCCAATCAAGGTGAATATAAGCAAATAATTAAATGCCGTTAGCGCATTTCCGAAACCATTATTTGGCCACAATACAAATGGGAAGTAAATTGCTCCAGATAACGCAGTAATTAATCCATAACGCCAACCATAGGCTAAAGAAATAACCAAAGGGAAAATGGTTACCCATGAAATTGAAATAGTTATGCCATTCATATCTCCATTAAAACCAAATGGGGAGAGGAATAAACTAACTAAACCACATACAATTGCAATAATTGCTTTGCCTTTTGGTGAGTATTTACAATTTCCCTGATTCATGGTTACCGATTAATTGCATAATGGTTTATTTAATTTACAAAGGATTTTACTTAATTGAACACAGTTGGTTGTGTTTAACATCTGCATCCATTGTGTAAATACTATTTTGATGGCTTTAAAAATGGCTCAATTTTTTTCCACAATTGATCTTGAGTAAAGGGTTTTGTTAAGAAGGCTGAGAAACCATACTTTTCAAACTCTTTTTGCACATTGTTATTGGGATAGGCCGTTTGAGCAATAACAGTTAAATCGGGACGAAGTGCTTTAATTAATTTTGTGGCGTAAATACCGTCCATTTCTGGCATATTTAAATCCATCAAAACCAGTTTAATATTCGAGTTACTTTGAACAAAATCCAACGCTTCAAATCCGTTTTTAGCAATGAGTGATACCATGCCGTATTCGTCTAAATAGGCTTGGAGTAACATATAATTCGATTCAATATCTTCAACGATAAGTATAATTTCCATTTAGTTGATTGTTTTGTTGTTAGTTTTTTATTTATTCAAATCAAAATTCAAATGTCAAGATTGTGCAATTTATTTTTAGGTAAAGGCTTTATTGGAAAAGATATCCAAAAAATAGTGCCTTGACCCATTTTCGATTTAACCTTACATTTGCCATCTAGCAAATCAACATACGATTTTACTATCGATAGGCCGATTCCAACCCCTTCGAAACGTCTCGACAACCCATCGTCGGATTGTTTGAAAGGAACAAAGATACGAGTTAAATCATTTTGCGCTATCCCAACGCCTGAATCTATAAACAGGCAAGAAAGTTTATGATCGCTAACGTACATGCGTATTTTAATGCACCCTTTGAGCGTAAATTTGAATGAGTTATGAATAAATTGGTATAAAATACTTTCAATGACTTTTAGGTCAACCATAGAAACATCTTTTCCTTTTACATCAAACGACACTTCTAGGTTTCGCTTATTAAGCATCAAGGTATTTTCGGAAATGATATTCGATGCAACCTCTTTAATGTTAATGATTTGCGGTTTTATTTTATAAGTTCCTGAAGTTAATTGTGATAGCTCAATAACACCATTCATAACATGTTCTAACCGATCGCTATTTTCGAGGATATAACTAGTATAAAGCTCATTGTTTGAGGAGGTTTCATTGCCTTTGCATAGCAAACTGGCAAAACCAACAATGCCATTAAGAGGAGTACGAATTTCGTGCGACAGGTTATTAAAAAAAGCCGTTTTTAACCGATCACTTTCCTGTGCTTTTTCTTTTGATAGCATCAACTCCTTGTTTTTCATTCGATAGCCTTTATTCAATGCTCGAACCTTATTGTTTTGTTTAGTTAGATGTTTTTTAGCTTCGGTTAACTGGTTTAGTAATTGATATCGTTTTTTCAATTCACTTAAAAATAGTTTATAACTATAAACCAATAGTGCCATTACAAAAGCCATAATTACTAAGTGAATAAGAATAAAGCGACCTTCTTGTGCCTTAGCTATTTGATTATAATTAGCCAAGGGGACAGAAACACTAATCCCACCCCTTACATCACCTAATTTATAACCTTGATGACCATGGCAGTTTATACAGCTTTGTTCAACCAAAAATGGTTTCATGTAGCGCAAATATTCAATGCCACTGATCACCTCAATGCTGCTATAATCCTTTGCGCCCTTCTCAAATCTCCTCAAAGCGTTAGCCTCCCAGCTATCGGCTTTATTTTCAGGCCTAATGGGGTTTAAACTTGTTAAGTGTCGTTTAATATCTGAAACATCATCAATCATTTCCGACGCTTGCCTTGTCATATACGCCGGGTTGATTAAAGTCAACTTTTGTCCTTTATCGGTAACAATATCTCTACCATCTATAAAACTCAGATATTCATTCGGTGGTGTACTATCGGTTATAGGCACATAAATACCGCTATGCATGCTTGCCCATCTACGATATAAGAGATCGTTTTTAAAACTTGCCTTTGCTTCAGCTAAAGCATATTCATGACTAGACAAATGAAGTTTCTCTAGATTCCATATTAGCGAACCTCCTAAAACCAATATGAACCCGAAAAAAAACACGAGAAAAAATTTTCTTAACTGATTTATCTCCTTATCTAATTGATTATACATAGCTAATTGACAGGTTCGTTAAATAATGTCATTTCACTGACATCCAGTGCATTTTAAATCTCAATTAGTTTATTTTTTATGGCATACATCACCAATGCTGCAGTATTATTGGCATTTGTTTTTGATAATAAATTGGCTCGGTGCCACTTAATGGTATCGTAACTCAAGCACAATTCGGTGGCAATTTGCTCATTGGTAAAGCCATTGCAAACCATACTCAGAACTTGGAGTTCGCGTTCCGACAACTCGGTAGCTGGCTTTTCTTTGTGCTGATTACGCCCCATGGTTGCAATAACCTTGCGAAGTAATTCGTTCGAAAACCACGATCCTCCATGCGAAATTTCTTCAATAGCCTGCATTAACTCGGTTATACCAGCACTTTTCAGCACAAACCCTTTTACGCCTGCCTCTATCATGGAGTAATAATAGTGCTCGTCGCCAAACGATGAGAGCGTTAAAATCTTTAAATCGGGATACTGTTCTATTGCTTTGGTAGCTGCTTCAATGCCATCCATCTGCGGCATTGCAATGTCTAATAATACTAAATCGGGTTGATGGTGGTTTAGCAATTCTAAAAACTCAACCCCATTTTGAGCCTCTGCCACTACATCGGCAATGCCTTCCATTTTAAACATTTTACACAATGATTCCCGAAACATCTTGTGATCATCTACCAAAATTACCTTTATCATACAACTATTTTTTTTCTTTGAATATTATCATGCTTGCTTTAAAACCTGCCCCATTTTTAGTTTCAAACCGAATTTTACCGTTTATCGATTTAAAACGATTCTGCATATTAAAAAGTCCCATTCCGTTGTTATGGGATAAGGTCTCTTCCAGATTAAACCCTATGCCATTATCGGTGTATTCAACGGTATATGTATCATTGGTGTTTATAAAATTTATGGTAATTTTCGATGCTTCTCCGTACTTTAATGTATTGTTAATGCACTCGGTAATAGAACGATACAATATGATTTCAATTTCCTCTTCCAAACGGTTAACGGCGTTATTGGAGGCGATGGCGATATTAATTTTTTTATGTTCAATTATTTTTAATGCAAATGCCTCTGTTGCAGCCACTAAACCATAGTTTTGCAACATGTGCGGACTTAAATTAAACGATATCTCTTTTAAAGTTTGGTGTGCCTGATTAATTAAAATTTCTGTATCCTTGAATAGTTCCTCTTTATTTGATTTCGAATCGCTTTTTTGAAGTAATTGAACGTACATTTTTACGGATGATAAAATGGGACCTAATCCATCATGAATGTCGCGTGCTATTCGAACGCGCTCACGTTCTTCGGTTTCAATTATGGAACTCAACATTTTTTTCTCGAAATTTTTCGTTTCCGAAATGTCGATAAAGGAGACAATAAACTTCACCGAGTTTAAAAATTTATTCTCGAACATAACGATTGTGTAATGGGTGTGAATCGGTTGTCCAAATTTATTAACAATGCGTTTTTCGCCTTTGTATGATGAAAGCTCATTGTTTTTTAATTTATAAAACACATGTTTGTCGAATTCGAGTGATTCGGGGGTAACTACTTGGTTCCATGTTAGATTGTCAGCTGATGAGTAACCCGTAAGTTCTGAAAAGCTTTGGTTAATCAATGAAAACACAAAATCCTCATTAAGTATGGCAATGGCAATGTTTCCATGATCGAATTGAGAGCGAAATAACAATTGGCTTTCTTCAAGCTTCGATTCGTTGGCTTTTCGTTCCGATATATCAGAACTAAAAGTAATTACTTCATTGGGATTAACGAAAACCATTCGTGTCTCAATCCATTTGCAACTCGAAGGACGTAAACAAAACTCAAAAATCAAGGGGGCTTTCGTTGTGAGCACTTTCTCTATGCATGATTGAATTAGTAACGCTACTTCGGGACTTAAAACATCATCTATGTTTTTTCCATAATAGTCAGATTCCTTAATAAGCAACTCGTCTCTTGTTTTCGAAATCGGTGCCGGAAGAACAGTCCCATTTCCATCCAATAAAAACACATAAAAAGGAATTGCATCCAACAATTCAAGAAGGTGTGGGTATTGATCCTGATCAAGCTTAGAGCGATATTTATGATGGGTTAGAGGCATGAAGCGTAGCTGTTTTTATCATTTTATTTGTTTTAGAACTATTTTCAGAATACTTTTTTTGTTGCCCCAAAAGGTTTATTCTTTTCAACTTTTCAAGATTTAATTCAACGGGGTTAATTCCAAATAGTTTCAAGTCACAATAATCAACTCATATAAACCTTTAAATAACAATTGTTAATAATCATCTGTTATTTAAAGGTAATAATTCGAATGTAATATTCAATTACATTTTTTAATCAATCAGGAACTTATTTAAAAAATCAAATATCAGGAATTAACATCCTGATATTTGATTTACATTGTTTTAGAAATTCTCATAACCTCGCGCGGATTCGAGCCCTTCTAAATCAAAGTCAACTTTCTTAACCCCGTTGGTTGGTTTTTCGAAACCATTGCCTCCTTTATGAACTAATGGGCTAACCTTTTTTGCTGGCATTTTCCTAGCTGTTTTTCCAGTATTAAAAAAGGCAATTATTTCTTTTAACATTTCAGCTTGACTTGATAATTCCTCGGAGCTAGAGCTCATCTCCTCTGCTGAGGCAGAATTTTGTTGAGTCACCTGCGAGAATTGATCAACAGCTTTTGCTATTTGCGAGGCACCAACGCTTTGTTCTTGACTGGCTGCGGCAATTTCCTGAACTAAACGAGCCGTACGCTCAATGTCGGGTATGGTTTTAATCATCAGCTGGCCAGCCTCTTCGGTTATGCGAAGACTTGAGCTCGACAAGGAATTAATATCAACAGCGGCCTTTTGACTCACTTCGGCCAATTTTCGAACCTCGGCTGCAACCACTGCAAAACCTTTTCCATGCTCACCAGCCCGGGCAGCTTCAATGGCGGCATTAATTGCAAGTATGTCGGTTTTCTCGGCAATGTCGTTAATCACTTTAATCTTCTCGGCAATTAGTCGAATGGCTTCTAAACTTTTTTGCGACGACTTGCTCACTTCGGCAATACTAATGGCCGATGAGGTGGCTATTTTTTCGGTTTCCACAGCATTTTCGCTGTTTTGTTGAATGGTTGATGCCATCTCCTCAACCGATGAGGATACCTCCTCGCTACTAGCTGCTTGCTCGTTTGCTCCTTGTGCTAAAGTGGTGGCTGTCAAACTCATTTCGTTACTGCCAATGGCCACATTCTCCGAAGCATCCATTATTTGGGTTACAATTTCGTTTAATTTACTAACCATGGTCGATAAGGCTTGCATCAACTCATCCTGATCGCTTCGTTTATCGAGTTGCACGGTTAAATCGCCTTTTGCAACCAATTTGGCTTTTTCGGTAATGACAATTAAGGCATCAACAGAACTCTGCACAGCTCCGAATATTTGATCGAATATGGTTTTTGATTCTTCGGTATCATCATCAGATGCCGCGGCATGAAGCTTAATATTTAAATCACCTTTGGAAAATTTATCTAACGATTGCGTTAAAATTAATGCGTGTGTCGACTGGTAGTCGTTAATTTTTTCGGACTTGCGAAATGCATTTTTAATGGCTGTTTGATCGGTTATAACTTCTAACGCACCAGATACTTTTCCTTCTAAATCTATCACAGGAACAGCAGAGTAAACAATATCGATATTTTTGCCATTTGGGTTTGCAATGGTTTCGCTTACCACATTTGCTCCTGAACTCATGCTGCGTCGACAAGCACATTTTTCGGTATTGCAATCGTCTGTTTTAAAATAATCGAAGCATTTGGTATTTACTAACTCTTTGGCCTGCTTACCACCAACACTAGCACCAGCCTTATTCATGTACTGAATCATGTAATTGTTATCGATAATCAATAGAGGAGTAGGTACTGAATCTAAAATTCCAACTACAGCATCTATGGCTTTATTAAAACCTTCAGGTATGGCTCTAAACTCTTTATTAATTGCGTTAACATCAGCTCTTTCATTTAGCTGTCCGGCTACTGCAGATTTAACCAATTGATTAATCTCAACAACCAACTTATTCATAATGCCCTTTATATTGCCAGATATTAAAAAGCCAAGCAACAACGCAACAATTACACTAATTACAATAACAAATACCATAAAAACAGATGCACTATGAGCTCGCGAGGTGTTTTCGGCAGCAACTTGTTCGCCTGCTTTAATATTATAATCAAGTAATCCCTCAATTATTTTTTGAGTATGACTAACATCAACTAAGCAATCACCATCTAAATATGCCCAAGCCTCTTTATCGTTATTTTGCTTTGCCAATTGTTTAATTTTTGTGGCATGTATTTTCAACTTATCTATCGACTTAATAAATTCATTGTATTTTATCTCATCCTCTGTCGATATAAAAGTCTTTTGATATTCGGCACCGTACTTGTCAATTGCACCCAAATATTCGTCAATCTGCTTTGCATGCTCTGCTATCTCACCAGGATCAGTTGATTGTATCATATCGCGGTACGCCACCCTAAACTGCTGAAAGTTGGAGGCGAATTCGGTTATGTGCGTAAGTGGAACAGCTACTTTCTCATACAGAAACGTATCGCGTTCATCGAGCGTTTTCATTTGAATGACTCCAAATATTCCTATTGTGGCAGCAATAATAGCTAACAAAATAAATCCGCCTAAAAGTTTAAATCGAATTGTTAAATTTTTCATGATTATTGTTTTAAAAATTATTTTTTAGTCTTACAAATCCAATGGCTGCATTTTTCAACTGACTAAATGCGTTTGGATGAATGATGGTTTGAACATCTATTTTATGATTACTCCTTGATTTCGGTGACTATTTTTTCAACCGAAGCCAAATCTTTAATCGAAAAAACCTTGTTAATATCGAGCATCATAATAAAAACTTCGTTTCGTCGAATGGCTCCCGAGATGAGTTTGGCGTTATAGCTGAGTCCCATTTCAGGAACTGGTTTAATTTCCGACGGCTCAATTTCAATCACATCTTTCACCGAATCGGCAGTGGCTGCAATGGTAATTTGTTGATTGTCGGAGGCCACATCAAACACAATAACAATGGGCTTTTTGTCGCTTTCGTCGGCAGGTAAGTTAAATTTTCTGCGAGTGTCGATTACGGGTAAAATATCGCCCCGAAAATTAATGATGCCTAAAATGTGATCGGGTGTTTGTGGAACTGGTGTTACCTGCTGGTGTTGAAGCACTTCCAGTACGTAGATAACGTTTACTGCAAAATACTCCTTACCCAATAGAAACGTCAAATAAGTTGATTTTTCCATAATTGTTTAATTTATAGTGACTAGTTGATTAATGAGTTTCTCTGTATCTAAAAGCAATACAATGGATCCATCGCCATAAATGCTTGCTCCCGAAAAGTATTCCTGACTGGCAAAGGTGGATCCCAGCGGCTTAACCACGGCTTGAAATTCGCCTACAATTTGATCGGCAACAATGGCATAGCGCCTGTTTTGCTTGTTTATGATGATTAGTTTCTCTTTTTCGGGCGCATCGCTAAAATTGAGCAGATGCGAACGAAGTGAAATATAGGGAATCAGTTCGCCGTTAAAATCGAGTAGTTTACTCTGACTGTTTAATATGGCATCATGTGATTCTAATCCGCAAATCTCAACATCTTCGATGGGTATGGCATATTTTGTTTGATGCGACATGACCAAAAGTGTATCGATAATACTTATGGTTTGCTGTAGTTTGATGTTGAAAGTGGTTCCTTTTTTAGGTTTCGATTCGATGGAGATCTCGCCCCTAATTTCACGAATTTTGCGCCATACAATGTCCATTCCAACACCTCGGCCTGAGGTTTCGGTAACTGCTGTTGCTGTTGAAAAACCAGGTTGAAAAATTAAATCAAAAATCTCCTTGTCGCTGAGGATAGCTCCTTCATGAATAAAACCCTTTTCAACGCCTTTGCGGTATACCACATCCATGTCGATGCCATTTCCATCATCACCAATTTGAATAAACACATAATTGCCCGATTTGTAGGCTGTAAATGTTAGCTTACCCGTCTCTTCCTTATTTCTCGAACGGCGAATTTCGGGTAATTCCAAGCCATGATCGATGCAATTTCTAATTAAGTGCATAATAGGTTCACCTATGGCATCAATAATATTTTTATCGAGCTCGGTGTCAGCACCTTGTGTTATAAAATCGACTTTTTTACCCAGTGCTTTGGACAAATCGCGCGTTAATCGTTGAAACCGACTTAACATCTCCTCCATTGATACTAGGCGAATACTCAAAGCATTGTCGCTAAATAATTTAGATAGTTTGTCGATGCGTTCGGCGGCTTCGATAGTTCGCATGTTGTAGGTTTCATTCATTGATAAAAGCAACTCCGATCGCGCAGTTACCAATTCACTGACCAAATACATCAAATGATCGAGCTTGGAGGCTTCCACATTAATTCGGCGAGTTGATTGAAGACTGTTGGTACTTTGTGCTGCTGGTTCATTTATTAACTGAATGGGGGCGGTGGCAATGGCCGAAATTTCAGATTGTACCGTCAATTCATTCTTGAACTGTTTCTCGGCTTGAGCAAGCTCTTCTTCTCGTGTAATCAGCGTTTTCTCATCGAAAATATCAAAATCGGCAATGCGGGTAATTTTGCAATAATCCATCACAAACATCAGCGCATCTTCAATATCTTCGGAACTTGCTGTGGTGGTTAAAAAAATGCTCCAATAAACTGTTTCGGATACGCCCACAGGAGGATTTATGCGATAGGTTCCTAGCAAAAATAGATCGTGAAAGGTGATGGATAAATTTATGCATCGGATTATAATGGAGTCATCGGGATTAAATAAAATATGGTAGGTTGATAACGTTCCTTCGGCGGGTTTTTTTGATACAAATTCGCGCTTTTTGTTCGAAATCCCCAAGTTTTCGATAAGAAAACTGATGTTTTGTGCTAGTTTTTGCTGATTATCGATGTTCGCAGGATTAGTAAACTCAAAATCATCTAATAAATTTCGAACATGATCACCCACGGCAAACGTAATATCAATGAATTGAGGATCGAATTTCAAAGTACCTTCTCTTAGCCGATCATAAATTGTTTCTAGCTCGTGGGTGATTTCGGTTATTTTGTCGTACCCAAACATACCACTCGAACCTTTAATGGTATGCATGATTCGAAATATCTGATCGAATTTTGAATCATCCGAAGGATTTTTTTCCAACACAAGCAAGCTGTCATCAAGATTCCTCAGCATCTCAAAGGCTTCATCAATAAATTTTTGGCGAATTTGATTTATGTCCATAGTTTTGATATTTAACAAGCTACAATAACTAAAAACCGATTAGTTTCTGTGTCTAATATTGTTATATCAAAGTTATATTTGAATGTTTGTTAAAACACTATCCTTTTCATCGGAATTCAGGTAATAAAGCATAGAAAATAACTACCCGAAAGGATGGGTGGGGAGATGGAGAAAGAATAGCTAGCTAAGGGTAAGCTAGTTGTATTGAGGGAAGGCAAAACATTTCGACAAGTAGTAACGATAACGTAACTTATTTTAATAGGTTGAAAATCACTAAAGTCTAAGACCTAATTAATGTGTTTCGTTTTTCTATTTATGAATAAATTAGCTAAATAATCCACTTTTCTCCTACAAACTCACGATCTGCTGTTAAACAATCTAATTCTCCTATTCCAAAAAGACGAATAAACCTTTCAATCAGCTCAATGCCTTAATTGGTATTTGAATTGCCAGCCTTTGACAACATCTTAAACATCAACGGAAAAGAAAGTCCTTGATAAATAATGGCAATCATCAATACGTTAATATTGGTTTCCCAAACTTCCAATTAGTTCTTACCATAGCCAAACGATATGGAGGCTTGTGTGGCAACAGCCTAAATTACTTGGTCATCAAATTTTAAAAACTACTGAAATTTACACTCATATAACAACAAAAGGTTTTGATCAAATAAAAAGTCCGCTTGATAATTTGGAAATATAAATTTAAACTTTAATTTCAGGAAACAATAGATGGTAAAAAACAATGTTACTATTATGAATACTATAAAAAGTAAAATTTTATTAGAAAATAAAGTGCTTGATTTTTATTATCAGATAATTAACCATTTTATCCAACCCAAACTAATTACGAAATAACCACCACAATGGTGGTTACCAACTCGTTACCAACAAGGCAAAAAATGACTACGAAATTGATACTGAAGTGAAAATTGATTATGACGAATGAATTAAAAAACATTAATTTATCTATACCCAAACGCAGGTATTATAGTGATGAATGCAACTTGACTGTTTGTCCAG
>JBBQUP010000056.1:0-24621 GCA_038212305.1 Bacteroidales bacterium | reverse complement strand
AATGAAACGGTCAAACAAATATGCGGCAAGCTCAAATATGATCCATGCCCCGGAAAAAATCCGTGTGGCACACTGGCGAAAATTTTAAAAACCCCAAATCAGATTATCAATACGTTACAGATGGATAGCTGCAATGTGGGTTAAAAGCTAAATATATTTTACACATTGTTACAAATGGCTTTTCAGAAATCCAGCATAAAAAAATTGAAAATAGTGGACTTTCTTCCTTTTTTCATCAGATAATTCTATCGGAAGACGCTGGTGCTCAAAAACCTGAAAAATCGTTTTTCGAGTATGCTATAAAAAGTGCAAATGCTAAAAAAATAGAAAGCTTAGTTATTGGCGACAATCTGGAGGCGGACATTTTGGGTGCTGCAGCTTATGGCCTCGATCAGGTGTATTATAATCCTATGCAAATCGCACACAACAGTCAGCCAACTTACGAGATTACATCACTTTTAGATCTAGCTAAAATACTATAATCTACGACTATTGAGTTGGATTAGCATCTCATTACTGATTAAAAAAGTTGTAGTAAATATAATTCTTCTTTATATCAATCGGTGTTAGAATGGGACATCGCTATTGAATCCAGCTGTAAACGAAGACTCTCCTACATTATTATTGACAGAGCTTGAAAGGGAGGTATTCATTTTAGAACCCAAGGTTATTGGAGTTGCAAAAGGTTCAAACGCTGCGGCTGTTAAATCTTCAAATCGAGCTAACTCTTGTCGGAATCTTAATCGCACATCACCAGTGGCACCATTACGATGTTTGGCAATGATAATTTCAGCCATACCAATTAACGAATTCCCTTGCTCATCCTCTGTGATCTTATAATATTCAGGTCGATGAATAAACATAACCATGTCCGCATCTTGCTCAATTGCACCTGATTCGCGCAAATCGGATAATTGCGGACGCTTTCCTTCGCCTGTTCTATTTTCAACCCCACGATTTAACTGCGAAAGAGCAATAATTGGAATATTCAACTCTTTTGCCAATCCTTTTAGCGACCGTGATATCAAACTCACCTCCTGCTCACGACTACCCGGATTCATGCCGCTAGCGGTCATTAGCTGTAAATAGTCGATAATGACTATTTGTATATCATGCAGCTTTTTCAAGCGTCTACATTTAGCTCTAAGCTCAAAAACGGATAAGGCAGGTGTATCATCAACAAAAATAGGAGCATCAATTAACCGCTGAATTTTATGATCCAACTGCTCCCACTCTCCTTTAGTTAAATTTCCATTTTTTATTTTATCTGCAGCCAATTCTGTTTCCGACACAATTAATCGGTTAACCAACTGTATGTTCGACATTTCCAATGAAAACACAGCAACCGGCTTTTTATGATCCAAGGCCATTTGCTTAGTCATGGATAATACAAATGCTGTTTTTCCCATCGCAGGACGTGCAGCTATAATAACTAAATCGGAAGATTGCCAACCTGATGTCATTCTATCAAGATCAGTAAACCCTGAAGGAATACCACTCAATCCATCCGTTCGTTTCGATGCCTCTTTTATTTTCTCAATAGCCTCATGAATCACCGGATTGATCTGAACAGCTTCTTTTTTCATGTTGCCTTGAGACAATAGGAAAAAAGAGTTTTCGGCCTCATCCAATAAATCATCTACATCAATCGTATCATCATATGCCTTGGTTTGCAAATCGCTCGATAAGCGAATCATTTCGCGCTGTAAATATTTTTGCCATATAATGCGCGAATGATACTCGATATGAGCTGCAGAAGCCACTCGAGTGGTTAGTTGTGTAATGACAAACGGCCCGCCAACCTCCTCAAGTTTACCCATTCGCCGCAACTCTTCGGTTGCAGTAAGCATATCAACAGGCTGTTCTCTCATGAACAAATTAGAGATAGCCTTATAAATATTTTGATGAGCTTCTTTATAAAAACATTCAGGCTTAAGTATCTCCGATACAGCAACAAAAGCATCTTTCTCCAACAATAAAGCACCTAAAATAGCCTCTTCGAGTTCTGATGCCTGAGGAGGCATTTTTCCAACTCCAAAATCTATTTCGGGAGAACTTTTCTTTCGGTTTCTGCTTTCGGCCATGAATGTATTTGTATTAATTGGGTTACAAAAGTACGAAATAACTCAACCGACAAAAATTTATTTGCAATTGAAATATAAAGAAAGAACTAACAAGCCTGTTAATGTTGTTAAAAACTTTTTTCTTTGTATTAAAATCAAACATCTTCGCTTATGATTTCATTCCCCAATGCAAAAATAAACATCGGTTTAAATGTGGTTGAAAAACGACCTGATGGATACCATACTATCGAAACCATATTCTTCCCCACGGATTTAAAAGATGCGTTGGAAGTGATAGAAATGCCAAATATTGAAGGGAATTACGAATGGATAAACACAGGTATTGTGATTGACACACCACCTGAGAAAAACATTTGCATTAAAGCTTTCGAACTAATAAAAAGTAAATTTCCAACTCTTCCCAAAGTACGGATTCATTTACACAAAGCTATTCCCTTCGGAGCTGGAATGGGTGGTGGATCAGCCGATGGAGCTTTTATTTTAAAAATGTTGAATGATTTATTCATATTGAACTTAACCAATAGTGAATTAAAACTAATGGCAGTAAAGCTTGGTGCTGATTGTCCTTTTTTTATCGATAATACACCATCCTATGCAACTGGAATTGGAGAAATCCTAACTCCTTTAAAACTAATTTTAGAAGGATACCATTTGGGTATAGTTAAACCTAACATCCACGTATCAACCATTGATGCTTTTAAAAATATATTGCCATTAAAACCGATTAAGAATTTACAGGAATTAATTAATCAACCTATTGAAAAATGGAAGAATACAATTGTCAATGATTTTGAAAAAACGGTGTTTCGTATACATCCTCAAATTGAAAAAATTAAAAGCGATTTGTATTCACGAGGAGCCATTTATGCATCCATGTCGGGCAGTGGTTCAGCGGTATTTGGCATTTTCGAAAAGAGCACGCAAATCGAATTCCCTAATTGTTTTATATGGACTCAGAAACTATAAAAGGGGCCTAAGCCCCTTTTTATTCTATTACGATCATTATTTGTCCTTTTTTGACCTTAGTTCCAACCTCAACCTGGATACTTTTAATTTTCCCATCAAAAGGCATTTTTATTTGGTTAAGCATTTTCATTGCATCAAGAATCAATATCGTTTCACCAGCTTTTACCTTTTTCCCCTCTTTTACCAATAATTTACTAATAGTTCCAGGGATATACGACTTTATTTCGTTCGGATCAGGAATAACATAAGGCTTACGATTAATATACTTGGTTGTTAGGAGTGTTTTATATTTCCTGGCAGTAACCACAAAATCAACTAACTCCCTTTTTTTCTCCTCGCTTATACTCATAAGAGAATTTTTTTAAGTTAATGAACAATTAAATATGGTGATTAATCTACAACGATTGATCCTCCTAAAAGCAAAATCAAAATGGTGGTATACCATGTTTTTTGAATGGTCGGATATCGCTTTTATTTGCCGAAACTTCAATAGCATGTAGTAGCATGCGACGAGTTTCGCTTGGTTCAATAACCGAGTCGATATAGCCTTTAGCAGCAGCAACGTAAGGATTTGCAAACTTTTCAATATACTCCTGCACTTTTATTGCTCTCATTGCATCTGGATTTTCAGCCTCTTCAATCTCCTTTTTAAAGATAATGTTAGCAGCACCTTCAGGCCCCATCACAGCAATTTCAGCCGATGGCCATGCAAACATAAAGTCAGCACCTAAATGGCGAGAGTTCATCGCAATATAGCCTCCTCCATATGCTTTCCGAAGAATAACTGTAATTTTTGGCACAGTGGCTTCTGAGTAAGCGTATAGAACTTTAGCTCCATGACGAATAACACCGGCATGTTCTTGATCTACACCAGGAAGATATCCAGGCATGTCTTCAAGCGTTACAATAGGAATATTAAATGCGTCGCAATAACGAATAAAACGAGCAGCTTTATCACTACTATCGCAATCCAAAACACCTGCTAAAACCAATGGTTGATTAGCAACAAAACCAACTGTTTGTCCTTGTAAACGACCAAATCCAATTACAATATTTGCAGCAAACAGCTCCATGATTTCAAAGAAATCAGAATCATCCACAATGGCTTTAATAACATCACGAACATCATAAGGTAGTTTTGGGTTTGAAGGAATAATGTCTTCGATATGGCCTTTAAACTTCGATTCTTTTGGTGGAAAAGTACGTGCTTTTTGAGTATTATTCCATGGAATAAAAGTAATAAGCTTTTTAATTTGTTCGATACACTCTTTTTCTGTAGTTGCGAAAAAATGTGCATTTCCTGTAATTTCAGCATGCACTCTTGCACCACCTAAATCTTCCATTGAGATCTCTTCGCCCAAAACCGTTTTAATAACGCTTGGTCCGGTGATAAACATTTTGGAAATATTCTCAACCACGAAAACAAAATCTGTTAAAGCAGGTGAATAAACTGCTCCTCCTGCGCAAGGACCTAAGATCACAGAAATTTGAGGAATTACACCTGATGCAAGTGTATTCCGGTAGAAGATCTCACCATATCCTGCAAGAGAATTAACCCCTTCTTGAATACGTGCTCCTCCTGAATCGTTAATCCCAATAAGTGGCACTCTCATTTTCAGAGCATGATCCATTATTTTGGTTATTTTACGTGCATGCATTAATCCTAATGACCCACCAGCAACAGTAAAATCCTGTGCAAAAATACAAACAGATGCACCATAAATTGTTCCTGTACCAATGATAACACCATCACCGGCCAGCTCTTTTTTATCCATCCCAAAATCACGCGCACCATGCTCTACAAATAGATCATATTCGCTAAATGACTCATTATCAACCAAAGCAAGAATGCGCTCGCGAGCAGTCATCTTGCCCATGGCTACTTGCTTCTCAATGGCAGCTTCACCTCCACCGAGTTCCACTTTTTCTCTTCTTTTACGAAGATCAAGGATGTGTTTTTTCAATGACATAATCCATTTTTTAATTTATACTACTAAACATCAATGCATTAAGTCGATTTCGACTTGTCAATTCCGGGTACATAATTACTAATTTTTGCGAAACAAAAAAAACCAACAACACATTTTGAATACTGTTTTCTAGAAATTCACTTTCTCAAAGTAGATGTAATAATTTAAAATAAAGCAACTTAACATCACTTTGGTGCCTTGTAATATAAATAAACTCCTATCCCTAA
Organism: Bacteroidales bacterium; assembly: GCA_038212305.1. Taxonomy (GTDB): domain Bacteria; phylum Bacteroidota; class Bacteroidia; order Bacteroidales; family Marinilabiliaceae; genus JBBQUP01. Next base: position 19,374 of record JBBQUP010000056.1, on the reverse strand, counting down.
AAAAACAAAATTTGGCAACCAAACCGCAATTAACGGACTCATACTACCACTAATTGCGAATGTTGTTGAAACAGTCATGAATAAAATGTAGGCAAAGCTTAAACCCAAACCAATTCCAATATTCATCCCCATTCCTCCTTTAGATTTTCGGGAAGCTAATGAAACACCGATTAAAGTTAAGATAAAGGCGGCAAAAGGGGAAGATATTCGTCTGTATTTTTCGATAACAAACTCCTCTACATTCCCCAACCCCCTATCTTGCTGTTCCTTAATAAAGGCACTCAACTCGGTTAGATTCATTGTCTCGAAATACCTACGTTCATTTTTAAAATCCAATGGTTTTATATTTATTGTTGTATCTAAAGAAGCACCTTGGGTAATCTTCATTTTTTTATCTTCATAAAACTCCCTTAAAATATATTGCTGAAGCACCCATTTCTGTAAAGTTGAATCATAACGAATTGTTTGCGATGAAAGTTTTGAAACTAATCTTTTGTGATCAAATTTCTCAATCGAAAAATAATCTCCAGTTTCGCGTAATCCATAAAAACGCCCCATATAAACAAACACCCCAGGTGCTATTTGCATATGTGTGTCACTCACGCCAGTCTCCCTGGCATTTTTCACATACTTATTCTCAAACTCCAATCGCACTTTGTTGGCAGGAGGTATTATATATGAACCCAGAAAAAATGAAAAAATAGCAATAATTAATGCACTTATAAAATAGGGAAATAACAACCGTTGGTAACTTACGCCACTTGATAAAATGGCAATAATCTCGGTTTGAGAAGCCATTTTTGAGGTGAAAAAAATAACCGAAATAAAAACGAATAGTGGAGTAAATAAATTGGCGAAATAGGGAATAAAATTCTTATAATAATCAAATACAATGGCACTTAAAGGTGCTCCCTTTTCAATAAAATCATCGATTTTTTCAGTAATATCAAATACTACAGCTATGCTCAAGATTAAAAGCAAGCTAAAAAAGAAAGTTCCCAAAAACTTCCAAATAATATAAACGTCTATCTTTTTCAAACAGTTTTTATCATTAATCTATTTACAAAAAAACAAAAAAACCAGCACATTATAATCGAACCGCCAATTTTAAAACCATTTTACTTTTCCATTCAGTAAAAGCTCCAGCCAATATGTGATTGCGAGCTTCGGTTACCAACCATAAATAAAATGCTAAATTATGAATGGATCCGATTTGAGCAGCTAACATTTCATTTGAAACATATAAATGACGTAAATAAGCTTTGGAGTATTGGTGATCGACATAGGAAGCGCCATTTATATCAAGTGGCGAAAAATCAGTTTTCCATTTTTCATTCCTCATATTCATAATCCCTTCCGAGGTAAACAGCATACCATTTCGACCATTGCGTGTAGGCATCACACAATCAAACATATCTACTCCCAAAGCAATGGCTTCTAATATATTAACAGGAGTTCCCACGCCCATTAAGTAGCGCGGTTTATCCTTTGGCAATACTTGGTTTACCACCTCAATCATCTCATACATAACCTCTGCAGGTTCTCCAACAGCCAAACCTCCAACAGCGTTGCCATAACAATTCATTGATGCAATGTATTCTGCCGATTGTGTTCGTAGATCTCTAAATCCAGCTCCCTGAACAATGGGGAAAAATGCTTGTTCATAGCCATACAAAGGATTTGTGTTCTTGAACTGTTCAATGCATCGACTCAACCATCGATGAGTTAATTCAGTAGCCTTTTTTGCATAAGCATGGTCTGAATCACCAGGAGGACACTCATCAAAGGCCATAATGATATCTGCTCCTATTTTCCGCTGGATATCCACCACATTTTCAGGTGTAAACTGATGTTTTGACCCATCAATATGACTGCGAAATAAAGCACCTTCTTCTGTTAGTTTTCGATTATCACTTAATGAGAAAACCTGATATCCTCCACTATCAGTTAAAATAGGCCCATCCCAACCAATAAATTTATGCAATCCTCCAGCCTGACTAATAATATCAGTGCCGGGACGAAGGTATAAGTGATAAGTATTCCCTAAAATTATCTTTGCTTTTATATCTTCATGTAAATCCTTGAAATGAACACCTTTTACAGAGCCAACAGTACCTACAGGCATGAAAATGGGAGTTGGAATAACTCCATGATCGGTTTCTAATAATCCGGCACGCGCTGAAGAGGCAATATCTGTTTTTAATAATTGAAAATTCATATGCACAGCTGACTTTAAAGCAAAAAACCAACCTAAGTCACTTTGATTTTTTGTTTCACAAAGATATAAATCAAAATCATAATCATTCTATGATTCTTAAGAACTGATTGTGGAATTACATCATAAACATCTTATTGCAACTAAATGAGAATACCACATTTCAAACTACAATTACGGCTATCTTTCATATCTTTGCGTAATTTGGTTTTTTATTTAAATTAAAATGATTGATAATCATACTTTCAAGGAGAAAAAAGCTGCATTTTTTACATTGGGTTGCAAATTAAACTTTAGCGAAACATCAACGGTTGCTCGTTCAATGATTGATGAAGGATTTAAAAAAGTATCGTTCAATGAATTTGCTGATATTTACGTAATTAACACTTGCTCGGTCACTCAAATTGCAGAAAAAAAATGTCGCTCTGTTATTCAAAAAGCCATCCGACAAAACCCCAATGCATTTATTGTGGTTACTGGCTGTTTTGCGCAGTTAAAACCAACTGAGATCGCTTTAATTGAAGGTGTTGACTTGGTATTAGGCTCAAACGAAAAGTTCGACCTACCAACACACCTTGGCTCGTTACAAAAAAATATCGAAACTGAAGTTATATCTGGTGAAATTCGCCAAACAAATGAGTTTAAACCATCCTATTCCATTGGCGACCGAACTCGCTGCTTTTTAAAAGTTCAGGATGGATGTGATTATTTTTGTTCCTACTGTACGATCCCATTAGCGCGTGGAAAAAGCAGAAATGGCACTATTAACGACACTGTGCTTTTAGCGCAAAAAGCAGCAACCGAAGGAGCTAAAGAGATCATTCTCACTGGCGTAAACATTGGCGATTTTGGAAGATCATCCAACGAATCGTTTGTTGACTTATTACGTGCTCTCAACAATGTTGACGATATTGAACGATATCGGATTTCGAGTATTGAGCCCAATTTATTAACTCAAGAAATCATTGATTTTGTTGCCACTTCAGATAAGTTTATGCCTCACTTTCACATTCCATTGCAAAGTGGATCCGATAATGTACTGAAACTGATGAAGAGGCGTTACAACACTCAATTGTTTAAATCAAAAATAGAAAGTGTACTTAAATCCATTCCCAATGCGTTTATTGGTATTGATGTGATTACTGGTGTAAATGGCGAAAGCGAACAAGATTTTATGGATACTCGTAATTTCCTGAACCAATTACCAATTTCTCAAATACACGTTTTCACTTACTCTGAGCGCCCCAATACCGAAGCCATAACAAATGAAGATAAGGTAACCATTGAAGAACGAAAAAGAAGAAGTGCTATTTTACATGAATTATCAGACAAAAAAACACAGCAATATTACACTCGTTTTTTTAATACTAAAGCCAAAGCACTAATCGAATCCGTAAATATCGATGGATTTATGCATGGTTTTACTGAGAATTATCTTAAAATTGAATTACCTTTTAATGAAATATTAACCAACCAAATTAAAGAGGTAGAATTACATGGTTTTAATAATGATCGATCAGCTTTAAAATGCTCGATTATATAAAAAATCAATCCATTATTTAATTAACTATTTAAAATTAATTTAAATGAATATTGATTTATCTCAAGTTTGTCATCAGGTTATTAATCTTGCAAAAGAAACCGGTAGTTTTATAAAATCAGAGCGAAATAAAAATGCGCTAAACATCGAAATAAAAGGGAAGAACGATTTTGTAACTCATTTAGATAAACTATCGGAAGAAAAATTGGTTGCAGGGTTGGAAATCATATTACCCAACTCAGGTTTTTTAGTTGAGGAGAACACTGCAACGAGTAATAATGAAGCTTACATTTGGATCATTGACCCCATTGATGGAACAACAAATTTTATACATGGATTACACAATTATGCTATTAGCATCGCTTTATCTTATAAAAACGAAATTATTCTTGGAGTTGTTTATGAAATAGGCATGAGCGAGTGTTTTCATGCTATTAAGAACCAACCTGCCATGTTAAATGGAGTTGAAATTAAACCTTCGAATGCTAAAAAACTTAACGATTGTTTGGTATCAACGGGATTTCCATATAATAACTATGATCGCCTTGAAGATTTCATTAACTGCTTAACCTATCTGATAAAAAACACCCATGGCATTCGTAGATTAGGATCGGCAGCCGTCGACTTAGCGTATGTGGCCTGTGGCAGATTTGATTTATTTTTCGAATATAATTTAAAGCCTTGGGATGTTGCAGCAGGAGCATTTATTGTGCAACAAGCTGGTGGAAAAGTTGCTGATTTTAGTGGGCATAACAATTTTATGTATGGACAAGAGATTATAGCATCTACTCCATTAGCCCACGCTGAATTTCAAAACATTGTGACTAAATTCTTCACCAAACCCTAATTTTTATTAAAATCGAGACTGAATGAATAAACGCCTAGGGCAATTGGTTCTATTACCAATATTATTTGCCATAAGCATATTGCCTTTCTGGGTGCTATATGTGATCTCAGATCTTTTCTTATTATTAATTAAAGGCATCAAATACCGATCTAAAATAATAGATAAGAACCTAAGCTTATCATTCCCCAATATGTCGATAAATGAACGAACTCAAATCAAAAACCAGTTTTACTCACATTTATGCGACATATTCGTCGAAACACTTAAAACTCAAACCATTTCAAAAAAAGAGATTTCGAAACGCTTAAAAGTCAAAAACATTGAGTTACTCAACAACCTGACGCAAAAGGACAAAAACATTATACTTCTTTCGTCGCACTTTGGCAATTGGGAATGGCTGCCAGCTATGAGCATGCAAATAAATGCATTAGGGCTTCAAGCCTATCATCCATTAAAAAACGAATTCATGGATTGGTATATCCTAAAATTAAGATCACGTTTTGGAGCGCAAAATGTAAGAATGAAACAAACACTGTTTGCTATTACTCGCCTAAACCGAAATAATTCATACTACGTACTCGCGCTAATTTCCGACCAATCGCCCTCAAAAGTAAAAATAAGACACTACGTTCAATTTCTAAATCAAACCACACCCATTATTACTGGCGGCGAAAAACTAGCCAAAATAAATAACGATGCTGTTGTTTTTCAGAAAATGAAAAAGATAAAACGAGGCTATTATGAAGTTGAGTTCATCCTTCTTGAAGAAAATTCAAAACACATTCCCGACTATCAAATAACCGAAAAATACACCACCCATTTAGAGTCAATGATTTTAGAACAGCCTCCCTATTGGTTATGGTCCCATAATCGATGGAAATATGCTTCTAATGAACAAACACATCCCAATGAATTCAATTAATCCATCAATTGCCGTTGTTATATTAAACTGGAATGGTATTGCCTTATTAAAAAGTATTCTTCCTAAAGTTATTGAGTATTCAACAGAGTCCAATGTCAGTATTTTTGTAGCTGATAATGCTTCAACTGATGAGTCTGTTCGTTTCATAAATTCAAATTTCCCTACCATAAAAATAATTGAGCTGGATAAAAATTATGGGTTTGCTGCTGGTTACAACAAAGCGCTTAAACAAATAAATACTACGCATTATCTTCTTCTAAATTCCGATGCTGAACCCACTGAAAACTGGTTAAACCCATTTTTTGCTGCTATAATAAACTATCCAAAATTAGGTGCAGCCCAACCAAAAATAAAAGACTATTATCAGCGAGATAAATTTGAGTATGCAGGAGCAGCTGGAGGTTTTATCGATAAATATGGCTATCCTTTTTGTCGTGGCAGAATTTTCAATAATATAGAAGCTGATTTTGGACAATACAATCAATCAACTGAAATTTTCTGGGCTAGTGGAGCTGCCATCTTAGTAAAAGCAGAGATTTTTCATAATCTGGGAGGATTGGATGAATCGTTTTTCGCACACATGGAAGAAATAGACTTATGCTGGCGTATTAATTTAGCAGGATTTCAAATCCGTTACCTACCTGAATCTACAGTATATCATATGGGTGGAGCTACTCTAAACCAACTTAATCCTAGGAAAACATTCCTGAATTTTAGAAATAACCTGTTAATGGTAAAAAAGAATTTACCTAAAAACAAAAGAGTTAAAATACTTTCAATTCGTCTTTTTCTAGATGCTATTGCTGCAATTCGATTATTGGCATCGGGTAAGTTTCAATCATTTATTGCAATAATTAAAGCTCATTGGTCATTTTTCTTCCTTTCATTCAAATCATCCAAACAAGAAAAACCTATTACGACTAATAAAATTGAAAATATTTACAATAAAAGTATTGTTTTGGATTATTTTATTTTAAGAAAATCGAAATTCAACCAGCTAGAGTTTCATCCTACAAATAATCTTTAATTCTTTCGAGTTGATTGCTCCGTGATCCTTTGATTAGTATGTGATAACCTACTAAAGAATTATTTGACAAATACTTAATAAGGTCATCAACATTTACAAACCAATCAAACTCCCCATTCTGAATGTGTTTTGAGAACTCATTGCCAATAAAAATACTCTTTACACCTCGATGACTTTTAGCCCAATTCACTAAGTTTAAATGTTCTTCGAATGAGATTGCTCCCATCTCTTTCATCTCGCCTAAAACAACTATTTTTTTGTCCGCTTTTAATAGTTCAAAATTCTCCAATGCAACCTTCATGCTCGATGGATTGGCATTATATGCATCAAGCAGTAAGGTATTCCTCTGTGTTTTAACCATTTGAGATCGATTATTCGAAGGAGAATACATCCTTATCCCATCCACAATATCATGATTGTCGACTTTAAAATAGTTCCCTATTGCAATGGCTGCTAATACATTTTCTACATTATAAGATCCAATCAACTTTGTCTCAATATCAAGAGACACCTTTTCTTCGTTTCGAATATTGCATTTAAAATTCAAAAACAGGTCAACCTCAATATTCGCAGCATAAACTTTACTCTCGCAATCGAATTGACTATATAAAACTCTTTTGCATTGGGTGCTCATATTCATTAAAATAGCGCTTCCTGCATTAACAAATAGCACACCCCCTTTTGCTGAAACATGATCGTACAATTCTCCTTTGGTAACACGAATACCCTCTTCCGATCCAAAACCCTCAATGTGCGCTTTTCCTATGTTAGTAATCAACCCAAAATCAGGATCAGCTATATTGCATAATTCTTCAATCTCTTTTAAATGGTTAGCTCCCATTTCTACTACGCCAATTTCAGTTGAGCTATTCATCGAGAGAAGTGTCAGGGGCACACCAATATGATTATTTAGATTGCCTTGAGTATAAAATACATTGTACTTTTTCTTTAGTACCGCAACAATCAGTTCTTTAGATGTTGTTTTCCCATTTGAACCTGTAATGCCAATAATTGGAATATTTAAGCATGTGCGATGATAATTTGCCAATTGCTGTAAGGCTATTAAAACATCATCAACAAAAAATATATGTTTCTCGTTTTTCAAACTAGCATCATCAACAACAGCTAATCGACATCCTTTTTTTAAGGCATCTAAGGCATACAAATTACCATCAAAACTACCTCCTTTTAATGCAAAAAAAATGCTTCCTGACTGACAGATTCTACTATCAGTAGTTACAATAGGGTTAAGAATAAATTGTTCGTATAATTGTTTGATTCTGTTCATTTTGCAAAAATAAAAAAGAGGTTGATAATATACCAACCTCTTTCAAATATTATTTAAACTAATTATTTTCTTTTGCCATCAGATTGAACCGCACTACCAACGCGAATCATTGCACATCGGAAACCTAAATCATCGCGACTTTCACGTTCATCTAAATATCGTCTTGTACCGGGCGATAACCAATAAGCTCTATCGCGCCACGAACCACCTTTATAAACTCTGGTTCTATCTGAGATCATGCTATTAATACTGGTTTTCCCTGCTTGATCACCATACATATCTTGAGTATTGGCGTCATTATTCAACCAACCATCTCCAGCTACAATATTGGTTTTAGTATCACCATCGTTGTAATTAATATTGTCGCCAGTACGATAGTTTTTTCTGTTTAAAATATCTTTATCTGTTTCTGTTCTATATCTAATTCTTCCTAAACTGTCTTTTTCAACCGGCATTCCTTCTTCATCTAAAACTTTAGTTTTGAAAACATTACCTCGAAAAGGACTAAATTCATCAACATCCTCAGCTGAAAGAGCTCTGTATACATCAGCAACCCATTCATTAACGTTTCCAGCCATACAATACAAACCAAAATCATTAGGATAGAAAGATTTAACAGGAACTGTAATATCTCCACCATCATTTAATGCACCAGCAGTACCCATCATATCTCCATTTCCGCGAACAAAGTTGGCCATCATTTTGCCACGTTCTTTTTGACTAGCGTTACGAACAATATGTCCGTCCCATGGATAGATTCGACGATTAGTCATACGCTCATCCATTGTATTTCCAATAAGTCCACTGGCAGCATATTCCCACTCAGCTTCTGTTGGAAGGCGATATTTTGGAAGAAGAATACCATCTTCGTACCGTACATTTCGAGTTTCTTTATTTGGAGTTTGCATTGGGTTCTTGCCAGCAGCTCCTTCAAATTGACCATACAAATAGGCCTCGGTGTTAAAGTTATTTTCACCAACCTGATTAATATCCTGAGTTAAAACACCCATGTCAATTAAAATCTTCTCATTAACACGATCAGTACGCCAAGCACTATAATCGCTTGCTTGTAACCAACTTACTCCAACTACAGGATATTCACTATATGCTGGATGACGAAGATAATTTTCCACCAACGGATCATTATACGCCAAAGGTCTGCGCCAAACTAAAGTATCAGGAAGTGCTTTACGGTATACCTCAGGATAATCAACAAAGACACGTCGAATCCAATAAAGATATTCCAAATAGTCAACATTCCGAACTTCTGATTCATCCATATAGAATGAAGGTACGGTAACTCGTCGCGCTTTGTTATTCCAATCGGTCATAACATCTTGCTCCACGCGACCCATAATAAAGGTTCCACCTTCAACAAAGACTAGTCCAGGACCTGTTTCCTGATCATATCCATTTTGATATTCAAAACCCCCATTGTCGGCATTGTTGTAGTCCCAACCAGTAGTAGAAGAAGCAGCTTTACTTCCACCTTTAGAACATGATGAAACGATACCAATTGCCAACAAAGCAATGAAAAGAACTGAATTAAACTTCATAGCTTTAGATTATATTAATTTTTTAAGCTTTTCGAATAGAGTTTGGTTATATAATTACACCACTCAAGCACATTATACTACAAAAATATAAAAAAGGTTATACCAAAATATCCTTTTTACTTATTTTTTTAAAACGGAGCAAATAAATGCTTTATCACGATTCGAAAAATTACATTTCAATACATAAAACAACGCTAAAAATAACAAAATCTTATATGTGTTCTACTTTTTTTAAAGAAAAAGAATAAACTTATTTCCGACAAAAACTTAAAATACTCATTAAAAACAAGTTAAGCTCAGGGGGTTTGATTTCATCCTACAATAAAAGTTAGTGGTGTTTTTACTATTTTAATAAGTGATTAACTAATTATAATGGGAAAACTTCGTTTTCATGTCAAAATAAAAAGAAAAATAACTAAGAACACACTTTTAATACGAATTTATGAAACATATTTGCATGATATATGTAATATTAATAGAGCATATTCGTTTAATGTTTATTTTCTCGATCATAGAAGCATGAAAACCTACATGAAGTTTTTATTGAATTTTTTTTTAGTTGGACTAGGAATACTATCGACTCCACAGTATTCATGGACTCAAATAATGCTTTCTCAGGAGATTAATTGGAATGCACCCAAACAAAATCTCAATAACAATCGTTCGAACATTTTATCGTTCGATGGTCAAAATCAAATAGATGAGTCATCATTACTTCCACTTCTTTCCTTTTCAGTTGAAATCCCATCTATTTATTCAGTTGAGAATATCAGTACAGAAATTGTAAATTCGAAATGGGAATTTGTTTCAGCTACCGAAATTAATACCCTGCAAAATGCTTTACTTGACTCGACGATAACTAAACGAGTAGTAATTAGCAAAAAGCAACCTTATCTCGAATTATCATTGCTTCCTTTTAAAAAGGGAAATACTCCAAATAGTTTTTATAAACTTAAATCAATATTAATAAAAGTTAGTTTTAATGATATTACTAAAACTGCAAAACTAAAAACAGCTTCTAATAATTATGTGACAAAATCGGTTTTAGCACAGGGCAAATGGGTTCGAATAAAAGTTACACAAACTGGAGTGCATAAAATTCCTTATTCTACATTGGTTTCTTGGGGATTTTCGAATCCTGCAAATGTAAAGGTATATGGCAACGGAGGTAACATGTTACCAAAAAACAACGCAGATTTCAGATACGATGATTTAAAGTTAAATGCAACGATGCAGTCAAACGATAATCTCTATTTTTATGGACAATCTCCAACTGAGTGGGTTTACAACAACTCAAAACAAATGTTCACTCATATTAGCCATGATTATACAGATGTTTCGTATTACTATTTGTCAGAGGAAGGATTAAAAACGACTATTACTGATGCACCAATTGTAACTCAAGCTCCAAATATTACGGTTAAAGAATTCGATGATTACAAATTTATTGAGGAAAACAAATACAATGTACTACACTCAGGCAGAACATGGTATGGTGATAAATTCGATCCAATATCAGTAAGTCAACGCACTTATTCTTTTTCGTTTCCTGAAATTGTAACTAGCTCTCCTGCACAAATTTCGGCTGAAGTAATTGCTCGCTCTTCAAGTGTATCACAATTTGAATTATATTATGCTGATGAGCTAACTCCGTTATACTCTTTAATAGCTTCACCTATAGCTTGGAGCGATGTCGAAGGGGCTTTTGCAAGAGAAGCTAGCTCAATAAAATTATTCTTGCCAACAAGTAGCGATCTTAATTTCACATTAATATACAAATCAGATCAATCAACAGCCATTGCGTACCTAGATAAATTAGATATTCAAGCACGACGACAGTTGAAAAAATCCACTTCACAATTTCAATTTCGTGATTTATTAAGTGTGAATGCTAATAACATAGCCAAGTTTGAAATATCGACTGATGACAATTCGATTATTGTTTGGGATATTACAGATTTTACCACGCCACAAAAAATGACTTTGAGTGGTACAACAACAAAATGGTTTGTAACCAATACACCTATTTTAAAAGAATTTGTTGCTTTTAGTCCTTCTGGCAATTTATTACTGCCCGAGTTTGATAAAGAAATACCTAATCAAAACTTGCATGGACTAGCTCAAACCGATTACATTATAATTACTGCTCCAGAGTTTTTAACCGAGGCTAATCGGTTAGCATCTTTACATCAAGAAAATTCAGGCATGAGGACAACGGTGGTTTCTCAAAATCTTATTTTCAATGAATTTTCATCGGGCAAACCCGATGTTACGGCAATAAGAGCTTTTGTTAAAATGTTTTATGACAGAGCTGGAAGCCAGATCTCTGATGCCCCAAAATACTTATTGTTATTTGGCGATGGATCTTATGACAACCGTTCAATAACAGGCAATACCAATAAAATCATGACGTATCAATCAAAAAACTCTATTGTTTTTAACAGCTCCTATGTTACCGATGATTTTTTTGGTTTTCTTGATGATATAGAAGGTGTAAACGAAATTTCGGATCGACTTGACATTGGAATAGGTCGTTTCCCTGTAAATACAAAATCGGAGGCTCAAATAGCTGTTGATAAAACAGATCTTTATTTAAACTCACAAGAAAAAAACAACTGGATTACACAGTTAACTTTTATTGGCGATGATGGGGATAACAATACCCACATGAATGATGCAGACAGATTGGCTCAAAAAGTAGAACTCTATCACCCCGAATTTAATATCAACAAAATCTATTTCGATTCTTACAAAAAAACATCGACATCAAAATATCCAGACGTAGAAACTGCAATAGAAAATGCTGTAAATGGTGGTTCTCTTATTATGAATTATACCGGTCACGGCGGTGAATTGGGCTTATCGCACGAACAGGTTATTACGATTCCTAAGATTTTATCGTGGACAAACAGAACCAAGCTATCTCTTTTTGTCACTGCTACTTGTGAATTTTCGCGTTTCGACAATAAAAATTTTACATCGGCCGGAGAATGGGTTTTTCTTTCCCCTAAAGGTGGAGGCATCGCCTTACTAACAACCACTCGAATTGCCTATAGCAGTTCGAATTATGATCTAAATAACAGTTTCTTCACCTATGTTTTTGAAAGAAATGCTGATGGCACAAAACCCTCATTGGGAGATATACTTGTTAAGACGAAAATAAAGTTAGGCTCAAGTTCAGCTAAACTCAATTTCACTCTATTAGGAGATCCTGCAATAAAACTTGCTTATCCTGACAACTTTATTAAGACACTAAAAATTAACAACACTGATGTTGATACTGAAACCATTACATTAAATGCGTTATCAAAGGCAAGTCTGGATGCTGAAATTCTAAGAGGAGAAGACTCCACTGTTATGGCTAATTTTATGGGTAATGCAACGGTTACCGTTTTTGACAAACCAATAACAGTAACCACTTTAGGCAACGAAAATGCAAAACCCTTTACCTATAAGAGCTATTCTAACATTTTATATAAAGGGAAATCAAGTGTAACCCAAGGCGTGTTCTCATCTGATTTTATAATGCCTAAAGACATTCGATACAATGAAGATTATGGCAAAATTGTATACTATGCTGAATCGGATACAGAAAAAGCTATCGGTTCGTTTAAAAATGTAATAATTGGCGGTTTCTCAACCAACAATCAAACAGATACCAAAGGGCCTGACATTCAATTATGGCTCAATGACAAAAAATTTAAGGATGGTGGAGTAGTTGGACTTAAACCGCTATTGCTATTAAATATTTTCGATGAGAACGGCATCAACACTTCGGGCAATGGCATTGGTCATGATTTAACTTGCGAAATAGATGGAATCCCTTCAAACAAAATAGTTTTAAATAGTTATTTCATAAACGACATAGATAATTACAAACAAGGTAGTTTAGAGTATCAGCTTCCCTTGTTCTCAGAAGGTAATCATATTATAAAAATCAAGGCTTGGGATAATTACAATAATTCATCTGAAAAATCAATTTCTTTCAACACTTCGAACAAAGGTAAATTAGGTGTATCGGAAGTTGTATTTTCATCGAACCCAATTTCATTAAAACAATCATTGTATGTAACTTTTAAACACGACGAACCCAATCAATCTCTTGTTGTCACATCAAAACTATACACCTTAACTGGTCAATTTATTGGCTCTAACAAACAACCTTTAGTTACATCAGGGTATACAACATCTCCATTAACGCTAAACATTTCTGAAATTGCTCCGGCAATAGTTACCAATGGTATTTATTTCATACAATTTGAATTAACCAGCGAAACAGGAAAAACTGGCACTATTTCGGATAAAATTATCGTCACTGAATAATATTAATTGAATTTTGTTGTTAGTTAATTTGTGATACACTTAATTTTATAAATTATATTTGTGCCACTTAAAGGCAAATCCTATCAAAAAAACAAAAAATTGACACATGAAATTTTTATTTAAATCGACATTGTTATTTACAACATTTCTTTTATTCTTTCCAATTTTTATTAATGCTCAAGACCAACCTGTTGACGTTAATCAATTAGGAGGTAGAGTAAATATAATTAGCACAGCTGTACCATTTTTAAATATTGCACCCGACAGTAGATCTGGCGCCATGGGAGAAGCCGGAGTTGCAACAGCTCCTGATTTTAGCTCACAACATTGGAATCCAGCAAAATATGCTTTTTTAGACGAGGATTATGGTATTTCAGTATCATTTACCCCTTGGTTAAGGCAGTTAGTAAGTGATATTAACATGTATTATTTATCAGGATTTTATCGAATAGATAAAATGTCAACATTAAGTGGATCGGTACGCTATTTTTCGTTAGGAAATATTTTTATTACCGACAATGGTACAAATGGTTATGATGCTAAACCAAATGAATTCGCATTAGATGCCGCTTATTCGCGGTTATTATCAAAAAAAATGTCAGGATCAGTTGCATTTCGTTATATCCGATCAGATTTAGGTGGAGGTATGGTTGAAGGAATGATTCCTGGAAATACATTTGCTGCTGATGTTTCGTTTTTCTATAAAACACCTATAAAAACAGGATCACAAAAATCGGAAATCGCCACAGGTGTTAACATATCAAACATTGGTGCAAAAATTTCGTATGACGGTGATAACAAACAGTTTATCCCAACAAATCTTAAAGTTGGGGCTGCTTATACAACCGAAATTGACAAGTACAACAAATTAACTTTTGCATTAGACTTCAATAAACTACTCGTACCCACACCTGGACTTTTGGACTCAACACAAATCTCGTACGCTCAGGAAAACAAGGATGTGGGTGTAATTACCGGCATGTTTAAATCGTTTGGTGATGCTCCTAATGGTTTTAAGGAAGAACTTCAGGAGATATCGATTTCAGTTGGTATGGAGTACTGGTATAATCAACAATTTGCTTTGCGCGCTGGATATTTTCATGAAAATGAAAACAAAGGAAACAGAAAGTTCATAACAGCAGGTGCTGGTCTAAAAATGAACATGTTTACGGTAGACGCATCGTATATTATCCCAATGGTTCAAAATAATCCTTTGGCTAATACCATTCGAATAAGTTTATCGTTTAATTTATCCGATGCCCTTTAGAGTTAGAATTTCTCTACACTTAAAAATAAATGGTTAAATATAGAACTGGTTTTGGCTATGATGTTCACCAATTAGGCGAGGGCTGCGAGTTTTGGTTAGGAGGCATTAAAATCGATCACAGCAAAGGTAGCATTGGGCATTCAGATGGTGATGTTTTAATACATGCTATTTGTGATGCCCTTTATGGTGCAGCTAACCTGCGCGATATTGGATTCCACTTTCCTGACAATGATCCTACTTTAAAAGGTATAGACAGTAAAATTTTGCTTCAAAAATGCATTGATCAAATTCGTAGCGCAGGATTCCAAATTAGTAACATTGATAGTACTGTGTGCTTACAAAAACCCAAGATCAAGGATGTAATTCCTCAAATGACCTTAACCTTATCAGGAGTGCTTGGGATTGAGGTAAATGATTTATCGATTAAAGCCACAACAACCGAAAAACTTGGTTTTGTTGGTGACGAATCGGGCATTGCAGCCTACGCCACCGTATTAATTTTTAAGGAATAAAACAATTAGATAGTATTCACAAGCACCAATTATTTCATGAAACGAACAATTGGTGCTTGTTTATTTTAATCAATAGGCAGTATTTCACACGAACCTATTGGTTAACAATGCCTTCAACCAACCTATCGTCCACAATATTAGGTAGCGTTACTTTTAATAAAGGATCTAATTTCATGGCGTTTTGAATCGTGCTAATAGCTCCAGTATTTCTGGCCCAACTTCTACGAGCAATTCCATTGTTAACGTCCCACTTTAACATCGAGTTAATTTTAGCTTCGGATTGTTTACTACCATCAATCAACATTCCAAAACCACCATTAATAACTTCGCCCCAACCTACCCCACCACCATTGTGTAGCGAAACCCATGTTGCTCCTCGAAAGGCATCACCAATCACATTTTGCACGGCCATATCGGCTGTAAAACGACTCCCATCATGAATGTTTGATGTTTCACGAAAGGGACTATCTGTACCTGACACATCATGATGATCGCGCCCTAGAACAATTGGAGATTTGATTATTCCTTTACGAATTGCTTTATTAAATGCCAAAGCAATATTTACTCGACCTAAAGCATCGGCATATAAAATACGAGCCTGAGATCCAACAACTAGTTTGTTTGAATCAGCTTGTTTTATCCAATTAATATTGTCCTCAATTTGAGTTATTATCTCATCTGTGGCTTTTTCTTTTTGCTGAATTAATGTATTTAAAGCAATTTCATCAGTTATTTTAAGATCTTGAGGATTATTGCTCGTACAAACCCATCTGAAAGGACCAAATCCATAATCAAAATATAAAGGACCCATGATGTCTTGCACATACGATGGGTACTTAAAATCACCCTTTTCATTTAAAACCTTTGCCTCTGCACGAGAAGCTTCAAGCAAAAATGCATTTCCGTAATCAAAGAAATACATGCCTCTTTCCACATGTAAATTGATGATGTCGACATGCCGACGGAGCGATGCTTGAACGCTATGTTTAAACGCTTCTTGATCCTCTGACATCAACTGATTTGCTTCTTTGTATGATAAGGTAGCAGGATAATATCCCCCTGCAAACGGATTATGCAAAGATGTTTGATCGGAACCCAAATCGACTTTCATATTCTCATGATACAACTTTTCCCATAAATCAATCACATTGCCCACATAAGCCAAGGATACAACCTCTTTGTTATTTTGGGCTGATTTTATTCGGGAAACCAAATCGGTTAAATTATTAAAAACCTCATCAACCCAACCTTGCGTATGACGAGTTTGAACCGCTTTTTCGTTTACTTCAGCAACCACAGTAATGCATCCTGCAATATTTCCGGCTTTAGGCTGAGCCCCTGACATACCACCTAATCCCGATGTCACAAATATTTTCCCTTTTAACGGTTCGATAGATGATGAAATTTTTCGACCAGCATTCATAATTGTAATGGTTGTACCATGCACTATTCCTTGTGGACCAATATACATGTATGAACCCGCCGTCATTTGTCCGTATTGCGAAACACCCATTGCATTCATGCGCTCGTAATCAACACCCGACGAGTAATTGGGAATAACCATTCCATTGGTTACTACAACTCGCGGAGCATCAATGCTTGAGGGGAATAAACCTAAAGGGTGACCAGAATAAATAACTAAAGTTTGTTGGTCGGTCATTTGTGCTAAATACTGCATAACCAAGCGATATTGCGCCCAATTTTGAAATACCGAACCATTTCCACCATAGGTAATTAATTCATGTGGATGTTGAGCCACCTGCTCGTCTAAATTATTAGAAATCATCAACATTATTGCAGCTGCTGGAACCGATTGGTGAGGATAATGGTTCAATGGACGAGCTTTAATCTCATAATCAGGACGAAACCGATACATATATATCCGACCATAAGTCTCTAACTCGCTAAAAAACTCTTTGGCTAAAATCGAATGCCATTCAGATTTAAAATATCGAAGTGCATTTTTTACAGCAAGTATTTTTTCATCGCCCGATAGAACACCCCTTCGAACTGGAGCGTGATTAATTTTACCATCAAACTTTTTAGCAGAAGGAAGGATTTTGGGTATCCCTTCAAGAATTTCTTCCTTGAACAATGAAACAGTACTCATAACAATTGATTTAAACAGATCATTACAAGATACTTTAATAACTATCATTTATAAATGACAAAGCGCACTAAAGGAATTACATTATCAAAACGAGGCCATCTTTTCTCACTCATACAATTTAATAAAACCTCTATTCTCCTCACCATCTGCATATTGATATATATTTTTTAATATGCCAACATACTTTTTGTATATAATTCTTCGTCGAAGTTTCAATGTAGGTGAAAGCTCGCCTGTTTGAGATGTCCAAGGTTCGCAAACTATTCTAAACCTATTAATCTCTTCATGTTTCCCCGTCAATTTATTAACAATAGCTACCTCTTTTTGGTACTGAGCGATCACTCTTTGATCATCAACCAACTCTTTATTATCTCTAAAATGTATTTTTCGTTCATGTGCCCACATATGCAGATAATCGAAATTTGGAGACAATAATGCCGATGTAAACTTCTCATTTTCACCAACCACCATCGCTTGTTCAATAAAAATAGACTCTTTCAACAAATTCTCAATTGCCTGTGGAGCAATATACTTGCCATTCGACAATTTAAACATCTCTTTTTTTCGATCGGTAATTTTCAAATACTTGGAGTCAATAATTTTACCAATATCATCTGTGTGAAACCATCCCTCACTATCGATTACCTCTTTATTTGTTTTCTCATCTTTATAATATCCCAACATTACATTTGGACCTTTAACTAAAATCTCTCCATCATCATCAATTTTAACTTGCACATTATGCATTATAGGCCCAACGGTTCCAATCATAACTCCATCTGCAGAACTAATATGGTTGGTTGCTATCACTGGTGAGGTTTCGGTTAATCCATATCCCTCCATTAGTGGAATTCCTGCAGCAAAAAATAATCTACTCAAACGAGGTTGTAGAGCTGCTCCACCTGAAATGACAAATCGCAACTTCCCTCCAAACGCTTTTTGCCATTTAGAGAATACCAATTTGCGAGCAATTTTAAGCTTCAGTTTATAAAATCGACTGTTCTTACCATCAACTTGGTAGTGTTCACCTAAGGCAAGTGCCCAAAAAAACAATAATCTTTTAATCCCATTTAGGTCTTCCCCCTTGGATACAATTCGATCATAAATACTTTCGATCACTCTAGGTACTGTAGCAAAAGCGTTCTCTTGAATTTCAGCTAAATTCTGAGCAATAGTTGCTAAACTTTCAGCATAATAGATACTACATCCCCGCGCTTAATACAGATAATTTACAATTCGCTCATAAGCATGACACAAAGGCAAAAAACTTAATACTCTATCAGCCGATGACAAAGGAAATAAATCATAAACGCCTTCGATATTACTAAGAAAATTTTGGTGACTAAGCTGAACTCCTTTAGGAAATCCGGTAGTGCCTGATGTATAAATTATTGAAACCAAATCCGTTGGTTCAATGGAGGCCATTCGTTGAATAAGAACTGATTTCATTTGAACTTTTTGAGTTTCCCCAAGTGCTGTTATTTCATCCCATTCAAGTGCACCCTCAACATAATTAAAAGTATAAATTTCTTCAATTGATGGAATTTCCTTAGCAATAACGCTCAATCGCTTATACAAGGATGCATCAGACACAATAACTATTCTAACATCGGAATGTTCCAGTATATATCAATGTCGTTTAGTTAGTGATAATTCATAATCGTTTGTAATTCATAGAGTAAGGTTTCTTTGGTTTTTTCTTTCTTGGGTTACTCCTGCCTGGTCTAATTATTTCTCTTGTTTTTTCTACCAGTTGATCAAAAGCTT
>JBBQUP010000055.1:0-24718 GCA_038212305.1 Bacteroidales bacterium | reverse complement strand
GAGCAATTAGATGAATTAATTATTCCCCCTGCAGCTTTTATGTACAAGCCTAAATGGGTTCCAACATTAACAATATTCGATCCTCGTTTGGCATCAATAAAAGCTTGATCCACATGGTAAATAATCAATCCTTCACCTGGTAAAGCCGCATCGAACCCCGCTTTTATTCTATTTTCGAGCAAATAATACTCACTTGGAGATGTAGTGTAATACTTTAATAATTGCCCATTAGTTTCAACCGGGGCAAGAGTTTGAGGTGATGGAATGGCTATTGTTTGAGCACTTGCCCACCCTAATTCTATTTTACTGTGCCCGTTCATGTGCGATGGTGATTCTCCTTTTTTAACCCCATTGTACGCACCAACTGCCATCAAATCCCATTTTCCAGTTCCATCAAAGTAACCATATACATCACCATTGGTATCGTAATAATCGGGCAAACCAAGTAAATGACCAAATTCATGACAAACGACTCCTACGGTAGTCATTTCAGTTGAAAAACTATTTAATTCGGGTACAGTTACATAGTTATCAAAAACTAAACCTCCAATTGTTCTTTGAGCTACACTATAACCATACGATGATAGCGAATAAGCATGACTCCATATATCAGAAGGATTGTCGGTTACTTCCTGACCTCTACCTTGATGCACAACAATAACTCCTTCTACTGCACCATCTGAATCATTATCAAACTCTGAAAAATTAACTCCTTGATTATTCGCAGCAACAATGGCATCATAAATAAATTCACCTATACTATTGCCATAATAATCATGTGTTTTATTCAGTTTTACCCATTTAGTAGTAACTGATGAAATGGATAGTTTCGCTTTCGAATTCTCTTCATAATAATCTTTAAAACTGCCAATGGAATTGTAACCCGTTTGATTCATTAAATTATTGAACTGAACTTTAGAGTAGATTGTATCCTTATCGCTAAAATTAGCAAGTATTACCAGCAATTTTTTATTGCCTATTTTGGGAAAACCAGTTGATGTTGAAAGGCTTTTTAATTTCGATGAAGGAAAATACTTTTCGCGGGCTTTGAGGTAACTGTTTTCGTTAATTCCCAATAATTTAGAACTGTTTTTCAGATAATTCTGTTCCCCCATCCCTCGTTCAGATGCACTGTTTGCTTTAAATCCAGAAGGAATAATTTTTCCAGATTTTAAAACAGTTACATATTCGTAAATTCCTTTTGCATTTTTTATTATACGATAATCATCTAACGTCGTTGTATAGTGAAACCACTCATCTCCAATTATTTTGATAACAATAGAGGTGCCATCGGCTTGAACAATTTTTCTAGGTTCGGGATCAGCTCCAATAGCCAAAACACCCTCTATACTTATAAAAAAACTACAAATTATTATAAAAAAGAACTGTAAATATAGCTTCATATCAACTATTTCTTGAACAACATTAGTAATATAACGAAATCTTTTCACAAAGGTTGTTAATTTTACATCACAAATACAATCATGAAAAAATTGATACAAAGCACTTCATTTTTAGCTATTCTAGCCTGCTTATTATGGTCTACGGCATTTACTGGCATTAAAATTGGATTAGAATATACCCCACCTATCCAATTTGCAGGCATTCGATTTATGCTTTCCGGATTATTAATAATGCCTTTAGTTGGTAAATTCGCCCCTTTTATTGATGCTATTCGAAAAAACGGATGGTACATTCTACTCATCGCCTTTTTTCAAACGTTTATACTATATGCCTTATTTTATAAAGGTATTAGCATGTTGCCTGGGAGCATTACCGCTATAACAATCGGAGCACAACCTTTGTTCATTGCCTTAATGGCACATTTTTACATTCGAAACGATCGATTAACATTCAAGAAGGTATTATTGATAAGTCTTGGTATTTCAGGAGTTGCATTAATTGCCCTCCGAAAAGGATTTACGGGTCATGATGCGACCACTCAATTGATTGGAATTGCATTATTAATTTTATCCAATATATCCTCAGGTATTGCCAACCTATTAGTTCATCAATCTACTCGAAAAATATCCTCGGTTGTTTTAAGCAGCCTTCAGCTATTTTTAGGAGGTGTTGGATTAATGATTCTATCCCATTTCATCGAACCTTTTAAAGGTTTCATATTCCCTCTACCCTACTATTTAGCATTGGGATGGCTGAGTATGTTATCGGCGGTTTCATTTACCTTATGGTTTATTTTACTTAAACGTCCTGGAATTAAGGTGTCGGAGTTAAATGTTTGGAAATTTATTATTCCAGTATTTGGTGCCATTTTTAGTTGGATGATACTACCACTTGAATCACCTGATATTATTTCAATTACAGGAATGGCTATTATTGCCATTTCGCTGATTTTATATTATATGGGTGATTTCAAAAAAAAAACTACTTAATTGATAATTGTTTAACCAAAACAGATACTTAACACTTTTATAACCTAATAAATAACACTTTAATCCTTGATTTTAGACTGTTTTTTTTATTTTTGCACCTATGCATAACAAATACAAATTCGAACAAAGCAACTATTTAAATAAAAACAGAATTAACTCTTTATTGATTTTGTTTGTTTGTTTATTGCTATCGTTTAAAATTAATGCGCAACCACCCGAAGTTGATACAAACAAACCTCTTCCTGGCGAAGGTGTATACGGTTTTTTAAACCGGCATGGCCTAGATGCTCAAAAAAATTTCAATGAATTTATAACACTAAACGAAGGTAAATTTGGAGCCAACAACTCATTATTAGCTCATAAAACCTATGTTTTACCACTTAGCAAAACGACTATTATTGAACCGCTATTTGGAGAAGCACTAAAAGAGGTTACTGTTACTAACAATTCACTTTCAGGAGCCATATTTTATTTAATTCCAGGACACGGAGGGCCTGACCCAGGTGCTTCAGGTAATTTGGGAAACGAACGACTCGATGAAGATGAATATGCCTACGATATTACGCTTCGACTGGCTAAATGCTTAATGGAATTCAACGCAATAGTTTACTTAATTATTCAGGATGCCAATGATGGTATACGTGATGATAAATTTTTAAAATACGACACCGACGAAACGTGCATGGGCGAAGTGATTCCATTGAATCAAAACGAACGATTAAAACAACGGGTTGATAAAGTAAATGATCTTTACCTCGAAAACAAAAAAGCAGTCTATCAACGATCAATTAGTCTTCATCTCGATAGTCGCAAACAGGACAAGCAAATAGATGTGTTTTTCTATCATTACAAAACCAGTAAGTTGGGCGAAGAGTTAGCCAACAACATGCGACTAACGCTCGAAGAGAAATACAATCGCCATCAACCCAACAGAGGATTTAGAGGCACTGTGGGCGAGCGAAATTTGTACGAATTAAAATTCACATTACCAACCTCAACCTTTATTGAGCTAGGTAATATTCAGAATTTTCGCGATCAACAACGATTTATATTAAATTCGAATCGTCAAGTTTTAGCCAATTGGCTAGCCGAGGGCATTGTGCGCGACTTTCAACAAAACAGCTCATCGAAATAACTAAAAAAAATACTAAATTAACAATCGATACTAACTACGGATAAAACTAAAATGAAACCAACATTACTCATACTAGCAGCCGGCATGGGCAGTCGCTACGGCGGCTTGAAACAATTAGATGAAATTGGCCCTTCGGGTGAATCCATCATCGACTATTCGATTTACGATGCCATACAAGCCGGATTTGGCAAGGTTGTTTTTGTTATTCGACATTCGTTTGCCGAGCAATTTAAAAATCGCTTTATTCCTCATCTAGAGGGTCGCATCGACTACGAATTTGCGTATCAAGAGTTGGACTACTTACCAAAAGAGTTCACCGTACCCGAAGGACGCGAAAAACCATGGGGAACAGGACATGCCATATTAATGTCGAAAGATATCATTCACACTCCATTTGCCATTATAAATGCGGATGATTTTTATGGTCGTCAAGCCTATTTTCAGGTAGCTGAGTTTTTAACATCCAGCCACTCTGAAAGCGAGTATGCCATGGTCGGATATGCTTTGAACAATACGCTATCGGAGCATGGAACAGTATCGCGCGGCGTTTGCCAAACCACTGCTAACAATCATTTAATCACGTTGGTTGAGCGTACTAAAATTGGCTACGAGAACAACGAAATTTACTATTTCGAAGAATCATCGAAAACCAAACTAATAGGAACCGAGCCTGTTTCAATGAACTTCTGGGCATTTAAACCATCGTTTTTCACCCATTTACAAGCGGCTTTCGAGGAATTCTTAACTCAAAGAGGAGGAGAACTAAAATCGGAGTTTTATTTTAACTCGGTGGTCGATAAACTTATTAGAACAGACAAAGCTTCAACGTTAGTCATCAACACACTATCAAAATGGTTTGGAGTTACTTATCAGGAAGACAAACCGTTGGTTAAAGAGCAACTGAATGCTTTAATCATCAAAGGCGATTATCCTAAAAACCTTTGGGCTAAATAACTTTATCCTTAAACTGACAAATACCGATTAATCCGCATTGCGCACATTTGGGTTTACGAGCCATACACACATACCGACCGTGAAGTATTAACCAATGGTGCGCAATGTGGATTAATTTTGCAGGAATATATTTCACCAATTGCCGCTCCGTCTCCAACGGATTTTTAGCATCAACGGTTAATCCAATTCGAGCTGCCACACGAAAAACGTGCGTATCAACTGCTAAAGCAGGCTTCTTAAAAACTACCGACGCAATTACATTGGCTGTTTTTCGTCCAACACCAGGTAATTTTTGCAACTCATCAACATCCGATGGAACAATACCTCCAAATGTTTCGTAAAGGATGTTAGCCATCCCCACTAAACTCTTGCTTTTATTATTGGGATAGGTACAGCTTTTTATCAGAGCATAAACCTCATCGATTGAAGCTACAGCTAAAACTTCGGCAGTTGGAAAAACCTCGAAAAACGGTGGTGTAATAATATTCACCCGCTTATCGGTGCATTGAGCTGAGAGTATCACCGCCACCAATAATTCATAAGGCGAGCCATAATGCAGTTCGGTTTCTGCGACAGGCATGTTTTTTTGAAAATAGGAGATTACTTCTTGAAATAGTTTTTTTCGAGTCATTAATAATTTCACTTTATAATTTCAGACTAGCTTCAAGTAGATGGCATTACTCATTTTATCACTCATCAAAACATCTAAAATTTTAGAAGTAATTATACCTATCTCGCCATTTGCTTCCTCACCAATCGCACCTTCGATAACAGTGCCTACCTTAATATTGTTGCGGGCAAAGTAACCTGTTTTAGCTTCATTCGAATAATTTAAACGAACAACTTCCCCTTTTTGTCCCACACTTAATTGTTTAGGATGAATAAGTCCTTCGACACTATCTTTCAATCCAATAGACCATCCCAAAGGATCGGCAAGAGGGAAATTCAGGTTTTTTCTCAAATTCTCCATTACCGCAAACGATGTATTATACGACAAGCGGATGGAATCGGGATATGCAATATCCAATGGAAGTTTTAAATCATTCACCAAAAAGGTTAGCCATAACCGCTGACTTTGAATAATGCAATTGGTTAATTCATCGCCTTGAACTGTTAGCTTAATCTCGCGATGAGGATGATAATTAACTAAATCGCTAGTGACTAATCGCTTAATAATTGGTGAAATCTGATAGAGAGTTAAATGAAACGCTTTCATCAACACAGCTTTGGTAACTCGTTCTTGTTCTATGAACGATAACCTATAAATGGATTCGAGAATTTGTTCGTTGGTTAAGCTTATCATGACGTAATTTTGATTTTATATGATATTATCGCCCACTCGTTTCACGTCAAATTTAACCATCATTTATTTAGTTTGGGTATGATGTATTAAAAAAAGCCGGAAATCATTTAAGACTTCCGACTTTTAAACTTATTGTATGACTAATTAGGATCTGCTGAAAAAGTATTATTTCATTCTATCATAATTAATTAATTTGATTTTCATAGATGCCAAATGTAAGGGAAAAGAGAAAGTATTACATAACCCCTTGACTTATTAAATTTTAAATTCCCCGTAAGGGGATAAATATCAATAAAGAATTAATGCTGAGATAATTTGTTCCCCAGAGGGGATTAACCTATATGCATGAATGTTAATGCCCTACGGGAAAAACAATCAATCGCACATGATTCTCTATTGATGTTAATTCCCTACGGGAAAATTAGATAATAAAGCTGCTTGAGTTTTTCAGCAGACCCTACTTAAATTAAGTCGATACTGCGACGAACAAACTTAGTCAAAGCCTCACCTTTTAGCATATTGTTCGATAATAATGCCAAGTCAATTAACTGTCCAACCAGCTTATTATCGCTACTAAATCCTTTAAGTATCGTCTCTTTTTTATCTTTCAGCTCGCTAATCTTCTTGTTCACATCATCTAACTCATCTTTTTCGGCTTGAGGTATCTCCTCCTCTTTTTTATCTTTCTTAGCACTTTCAAGCTCTTCGCGACGTTTTTCAATTGCCAACAACTTACTTCTCACGCCTTCAACTTGAGTAGCAACGGCCTCATCTTTTTGAGCCATAATTTTCTGCACCAACGGATGATTCTCGTTCACAATCAAGTTATAGCTATCAGGCATCTCACCATAAAAATTCATGGCTCCACCTTGCATGGCACTCATCTCTTTCATGCGGCGCATAAACTCTTGTTGGGTAATCATTACTGGCACATCTTCGGCCTTAAGGCTTTCGAATGTCACAAAGAAATTAACCTTCTTATTTTTTGGTACTTGCGATTCAAAAATAATGCTTAAATCTTCACGTAAATCAGCAGTTAAATTCGACTCAATGTTTTCCTCTTTAGGAATTAATTTATCAGCTATATCGCTATCCACACGTACAAAACGTGTCTTCTCCAATTTTTGCTCTAAATGGTTAATCAAGTGCGTATCCAGCTGTCCATCTAATTGAAGTACATCATACCCCTTTGCTTGAGCTGCCGCAATAAACGAGTGCTGAGCTTCAACATCGGTTGAATACAAATAGATCAGCTGCTTATCCTTATCGGTTTGATTGGCGCTGATAATATCCTTATACTCCTCGAAAGTAAAATACTTACCATCAACGTTTTTCAATAACGAAAACTTACGTCCACGCTCATCAAACTTCTCATCGGTGAGCATTCCGTAAGCAATAAAGAGTTTTAAATGATCCCACTTGGCTTCGAACACATCGCGTTCTTTCTTGAAAATCTCCTCTAAACGGTCAGCCACTTTTTTGGTGATGTGACTTGAGATCTTTTTCACATTGTTGTCGCTCTGCAAATACGATCGCGATACGTTTAATGGAATATCAGGCGAATCGATAACGCCATGTAACATGGTTAAAAACTCAGGTACAATTCCCTCAACCGAATCGGTAACATAAACCTGATTGCAATAGAGTTGAATTTTATTTTTATTCATCTCGATGTTGTTCCTTATCTTAGGAAAATAAAGAACTCCGGTTAAATTAAACGGATAATCAACATTCAAGTGAATATTAAACAACGGCTCCTCGCTGTAAGGATATAAATCCTGATAGAATTTCTGATAATCTTCCTCCTTTAAATCAGCAGGTTTGCGAGTCCAAAGCGGATTAGTATCGTTAATTACATTGTCCTTATCGGTATCTTCTTGTTTGCCATCTTTCCACTCGGTTTCTTTACCAAATGCAACTTCAATAGGTAAAAAGCGACAGTATTTTTTCAACAACTTATTAATCTCATCCTTGGTGGCAAACTGAAGATTTTCATCATCGATATGTAAAACGATTTCAGTTCCACGATCCGCCTTCTCAATATCTTCGAGCATAAACTCGGGACTGCCATCGCACTCCCAACGAATAGCCTGGCTACCTTCTTTGTGCGATAAGGTTTTAATCTCAACCTTTTTCGACACCATAAACGACGAGTAAAAGCCCAATCCAAAATGACCAATAATGGCATTCGAATCGTCTTTATACTTCTCTAGAAATTCGTTAGCACCCGAAAAAGCTATTTGATTAATGTATTTCTCAATCTCTTCGGCCGTCATTCCAATACCACGGTCGGTAATGGTGATGGTTTTATTTTTTTCGTCAAGCGATATGCGAACAGTTAAATCGCCCAGCTCGCCTTTAAACTCACTAACCGAACTCAATGTTTTTAGTTTCTGTGTGGCATCAACCGCGTTCGAAACTAACTCACGTAAGAATATCTCGTGATCGCTGTAGAGGTATTTTTTGATGATGGGAAAAATGTTCTCGCTAGATACACCAATGTGTCCTTTTTGCATGATTCACCTATTTTTTAAGTTTAACAATAGTATAATTTGGCGATGACTACTCAAAGCCTATGCCAATGGCAAATCACAGACAAGCTGTCAGGCTAGCGCTTCTATAGCACTCCATTCGAGCAAATTATCTGCCATTTTTTCAATAAACATTTTTCGCCTGTCATTATTTGGTTGATAGACACTAATTATTCTATACCCATTATTTTGTCCCATGACGATATTAAAATCAGCCATACTAACTCTAATCGTTTCAATAGGACTATTAGCACAGTCGCAATGATTTGCTTCTCTATCAATGCATCTATTCATTAGGCGCAAATCATTGCGTCTCTACTAATGATTTCGGAATCTGCCAATTCCATGCATCGAACCTCAACAAATTTATTACGGGCAACATGGCAACCTGCTATACGATGCGGTACAAAAAACTCGCTGTATCCTGTTGCTAGGCCATTGTTGCTTTTTTCAACCAGCACCGTTTGAGGCACATTCAACAATTGCAATCGATATTCGCGCTTAAGGTTTTCAGCCAATTCGTGCAACTGCTGACTGCGTAGCTTCATCACTTTCCCCGACACTTTATCGCTCATTCGCGATGCACGGGTATCGTTCCTGTCGCTGTACTTAAAAATATGTATGTGACCAAATTGCATCGTTCTGCAAAAATCGAGCGTTTGCGTAAAATCATCATCCGATTCCCCGGGAAAACCAACAATGACATCGGTGGTGAAATTAAAGAGTGGGTTCACCAATCGAATACGCTCAACTGTTTCTCTAAACACCTGAGTGGTATACATTCGCCGCATTTGGAGTAACACTCTATCGCTACCGCTTTGCAAGCATAAATGCAAGTGCGGTGTCATTTTTGGATGATGCACTAACTTAAAAAACCGCTCATCAAATCCATCGGGTTCAATCGATGATATTCGAACTCTAAAATCACCTTCCACCTCAAGTATTTGCTCCACCAAAGCCGAGAAATTGAGCCCATCAATGCTGTATCGCCCAATATTAACGCCTGTTAAAACAATCTCCTTAGCTCCTTTGGCAACTAAATCTTGCACATTACTAATTATCTGCTGCGGCGGCCGACTGGTAGCTCGCCCTCTTACGAACGGAATAATGCAAAACGTACAAAAATTATCGCATCCATCCTGTATTTTAACCATGCTTCGGGTGTGAAACAGCTCCGTAACCGACTCGTAACTAAATAAATCGGCTGTTTCATTCAACGGTATTTCATCGGTTCCTTTTAAAATCGAGTCAACCTTATGATAGATGGCACTCTTTTGCTTGTTATCAACCACATGAGCCAAGGGAAACAGTTGCTCCAACTCCGCTTTATGACTCACAGCCATGCATCCTGTAATAAACAGTTTGGCGTTACGGTTTTTGCGCTGTAACTGATTAATGGCTGTCCGCGATTTTTGATTGCTCTGATTGGTCACCGTGCAAGTATTCACCACCAACACATCAGCATCAGTGCCACTTTCAGCCACTTCATATCCATTCAACTCGAACCGCTTGGCCAATGCATCGGTCTCGAACTGATTGAGGCGACACCCCAAGGTTTTGAAGATTATTTTATCAGACATTGTTTTGATTAGTTTAGTTGTTGAAAGGGGTTTAGGGGTTTAGAGTTGAAAAGTTTGGAGTTAAAAGCATCGTCATCGGGTATAAAAGCATCGGCGGCGAAGTTAAAAGTATCGGCGTCGAGGCAAAAACCCTAAACGACAAATTCATAAACCCATAAACCCCAACCAACCTCTAAACCAAATTCCCCTCAACTGAAAATGGCGTTGTTGAGGTAACTTTTATCTGCACAAATTGCCCTATCAAGGCTTTATCATCACAGGCAAAACGAACCACAATTTTCCCTTCGGTATGTCCAGTTAAATATCCCTGTTTACGATCATCGTTTCTAACCAATATTTTTATGGTTTGATGCATCATTTGCGATGTATACTCCGATGCCGACACCACCAAATCGGTAGTTAAAACAGCCAATCGTTCTTTTTTTACAGCATGGTCAACATCATCAGCCCATTGAAACGAAGCTGCTCCCGGACGCGGCGAATAAGTAGCAATATAGGCCATGTTGTATTTAAACTCGTTCATGGCTAAGCGAGTGCGCTCGAATTGCTCATCGCTCTCACCTGTAAAACCTACGATTATATCGGTAAACAAGGTGGCTGTGGGCAACAATTCACGAATCCAGCCAACAATTTCGCGGTATCGATCCATGTTGTGCTTACGGTTCATTCGAATCAGCACTTTGTTATCGCCCGACTGGAGCGGCAAATGAATCTGTTTGGCCAAACAGCTGTAACGACTAATCACTTCAATCACTTCACGCGTCATATCGCGTGGATGTGGCGATGTAAAATAAACCCAAACATCAGCTCTTGCTTTTTCAATTATCTCACCAACTGCGGAAAGTAAATCGGCAAATGATAATTCAGACCCCTGTGAATCTTTTCCATATGAATTCACATTTTGCCCCAAGAGTGTAATTGATTTATAGCCCGATGCAACCAGATGATTTATCTCATCCAAAATCTCAGTTGATGGTCGGCTCACCTCACGTCCTCGCGTATAGGGAACAGCACAAAAAGTACAAAACTTATCACATCCGTTTTGAATAGGCACATAAGCCTCAAACCCACTGTTGTATTTAGGTTTAACCTCCCATTGTTGATTCTCAAAACTAATTGTTTTTCGTTTTAGAGGCGATAAAAATGACGCGGTCGGTTTTATGTCCGAGCGTATCATTACATCACTATCAACCATTATGGCATCCAATGAAATATCACTTTTAGAAGGAAACGATAATTCTTTGGCCATCCCCAATGCATTCACCAAAGGCGATGATACACCATATTGAGCAATAAGTTTTGGCAGTGAGAGCACCTCCCCAATGTCGAAAACCAAATCGAATTGCTTTAAAAACTTAAGTTTATCATCAGGTAAAATACATCCGGTAGCAAATGTGATGAGTGGTTTTTTATTTTTCAGTGAGTTCCACTTTTGAATTTTCGTATAAACTTTATCAATGGCTTTCTGGCGAACCGAACAAGCAATGATACCAATTAAATCAGCGTCATCTTCATTCAGTGTCTCCACCAATCCCATCTCCTCTATAACTCTTTTCACACGCTCCGAGTCAGACTGATTCATCTGACATCCTAACACCACTAAATGATAATTCATTCGCTACTATATTTATACATAGTTAAATACTATCTCTTTATCTTCCTCCCTTCTCCTTAAAAATAAACCTCTGCATGTATTTGCGCTGATGGCACTCCTTTTTCTTCTAAAATATCGTACACATCATGAATCATATCGCAATTACCACAAACGTAACAATGCGTCTCTTTATCAATATTTTGAGTTTGCAAATAAGTTGTAACCCTTCCATAAAAGTCACCCTTGCCTTCACGAGAAGTGCACACGGTCAATCGCTTTTTATCGTAATGATGCTTCTCGTAAGCCTCCCCAACATACTTTACACCATGTACCAATTGATAATTTAAATTTGGAATGGTCTTAACAAAGCAATGAAAAGGCGAAATTCCAGTACCGCTGGCAATAAACAAATATTTCGATGTAGGCGTATGATTAACAGGTAACGAAAAGTAACCCACTGGATCCTGAACAACAACCATATCACCCTCTTTAAGATGATTAAGTGCCGGAGAAACCAAACCACCCATCACCTCTTTTACTAATATTTCTATGGCATTATCATTAACCGCACTGTAAACAGAGTATTCTCGAGTGTGAATTCCATTGGGTGGCCCTACTGATATATGCTGACCAGCTTTAAACTCCAATTCTTTACGTTCAAATCGCAACACAAATGTGGAATCGGTCAACACCCTTTTTTCTAATATTTCATGCAATTGATAAGGCCTTCTGCTCATAAAAACAAATTAGTTTTGCTATATAAAAATCAATGTCGTTTAGCTAAAAGCATTTCCCCTTTACACACCCTTTATTTCCCTAAAGGGATCATCGCGCAAGGTTTCCCCTTTAGGGAATTAAGGGGTTGAGCGATGGTTTTTCAATTGCACTTAACTTAACCACATTGACATAAAAATTGTAAATTAAGATTGAGTTAACATTCCTAACAATTTAAACCTGTTAATTCGAACCCAAATTTCGTCTCCAAAAACGAGCTGCAAAAATGCTAATTAATTATCACTTAAACCAAAAAAACAATAAAAAGATTTCTTTATCTTTTTATATCTCATCTCACATTTTTAATAAATTGTATTAAATTTGATAAAACAAACCGAATTTAGATTATGCCCAATAAAACATATAGAACTAAAGAACTAAGCTGGCTATCATTTAATGAAAGGCTACTTCAAGAAGCAAATAAAAAAACAGTTCCATTAATCGAACGATTAAAATTCTTGGGTATCTATTCCAATAATCTAGATGAATTTTTTAGGGTTAGGGTGGCAATTCTTAAACGTATTGAGGAATTGGGTACCCCTTATGATTTCGAAGGCATTAATCCTCATAAAGTATTAAAAGAGATAAACCAAATTGTTTTAAAACAAAGCAATACATTCTCAAACGTTTACGATGGCATACTCGCTGACCTAAAAAAGAATAACATCTACTTAATTAATGAAAATCAGATTAATGAAAATCAGCAAATATTTATTCGTCAGTATTTCCAAAAATATGTTCAGCCACGTTTAATGCCGTTAATATTAAATAAAGATAGAGATTTACCTGATTTAAAAGACGATGCCATATACATGGCTGTAGAATTAAAATGTAAAAAACGAGAGAAAAACACCTACGTACTAATAGAAATTCCATCGAACCATGTTGGACGATTTATTATTTTACCCGACGAAGGAGAGAATAAATACATCATGCTGCTCGATGATGCCATTCGATTTGAGTTAAAAGATCTTTTTTACATGTTCGAGTTCGATGAAATATCATCCTATGTCATAAAACTAACTCGCGATGCAGAATTGGATTTAGATGATGAAATCTCGGAGAACTATGTAAAGCAAATTGCTCAAGGCCTCGAGCGTAGGAAAGAAGCTCCTCCGGTGAGATTTATATACGACAAAAAAATACCACAGTACTTTTTAGACTTAATCTTAAAAAAACTTCGCTTCTCGAAAGATGATGCCATTATAAAAGGCGGACGATATCACAACTTTAAGGATTTCATGAATTTCCCTAAGATTGGAGGTTCGGAGACGCTTTATGAATCGCAACCGCCCATTCGTCATAAAGACATTGATAACAATCGAACTTATTTTGAGGCACTCAAGAAAAAGGACATACTACTACATTTCCCTTATCACTCATTTACACAGTTTATCGATTTTCTTCGCGAAGCATCCATCGATCCGCAAGTTATAGAGATAAAAATTACCATCTATCGTGTTGCCAAATCATCGAACGTGATGAACGCCTTAATAAATGCAGCTCGAAACGGTAAAAAAGTAAGTGCAATCCTCGAACTTCAGGCTCGTTTCGACGAAGGTGCTAACATTAAATGGTCGAATCGACTAAAAGATGAAGGTGTTAAGGTGATCTATGGAGTTCCCGGTTTAAAGGTTCACAGCAAACTTTGCCTAATAACACGTAAAGTAAAAAACAAACTTGAATATTATGCTGCTATTGGAACAGGTAATTTCAACGAAGATAGCGCTAAGGTATTCTCCGACAACATAATACTGACTAGCCACTCATCCATTACCAAAGAAGTTTCATGGGTATTTGAATTTTTCGATCGTAACTATAAAGTACCACGCTATCAATATTTAATGGTTTCTCCGTTTCAGTTAAGAGCCAAAATAACCAATTACATCACTAACGAAATAAAAAACGCTCGCAAAGGACTTCCTGCGTATATCCATATTAAATGCAACAACGTAGTTGATAAAATAATGATCAATCGTTTATACCAAGCGAAACAAGCTGGCGTTGATGTAAAACTAAATGTGAGGGGAATGTGCTCTCTTGTTCCTGATTTCGATCCCAAAACACCTCCTATTGAATCCATTGGGTTAATCGATAGGTATCTTGAACACTCGCGGATATTCATATTTTGCAACAATGGAGATGAGAAAATCTACATTTCATCGGCCGACTTGATGACCCGAAACTTGGATCGACGAATAGAAGTAGCTTGTCCCATATTGGATCCAAACCTTAAAGAAGAACTTAAAACACTTTGGAACATGCAATGGCGCGATAATACAGCTGCTCGTATACTTGACAACGGCTTAACAAACACCCATCGCACAACCGAAAGCCTTATCCCCTTTCGATCGCAATTAGAGTTTTACAATTACTTAAATGCTAAAAGTTAATATAGGGTCTATTTAGGGTCTTCTGGCAAAGTTTTATTTCATTCTATTACAATTGAATAACTTGGTTTTATAGTTGCCCAATGTAAGGGAAGAGATAAGAAAATATACAAATCCTTGATTTATTGGATTAAATTCCCCGCTAGGGGATAAATACCAATAGAGAATTGACGTTGAAAAAAATTGCTCCCCGTAGGGGATAAATAAGTACTACGCTGGGAATAATGTCGTATTTTATTTAGCTAATAGATTCATTAACAGCACAAACGAAAAACAATAAATAGGTCTGAGACCTCATATGAATGTTAATGCCCTACGGGCAAAATAATCAATCGTACATGATATTCTATTGATATTAATTCCCTCTGGGAAAATTAGACAATAAAGCTGCTTAAGCTTTTCAGCAAACCCTCGTATTTGAATTTCATGAATTAGTTGATGACAATGGTATCCGTGACAATAATCATTGCCTCCAAAAATTCATTTATCGAACTTTATTTCTTGATAATTTTATCTTAAATCTTTTATCTCGATACTTAATACTCTTACCTATAATATACTATAAAAAATGAAAGCCCTTGTAAAACTCATACCCGAAAAAGGAATTTGGTTATTAGATGTTCCTAAACCAATTATTGGCCCCAACGACGTTTTAATTAAAGTGGCCAAAACTGCAATATGCGGCACCGATCTTCACATATACAATTGGGATGCTTGGGCACAAAAAACCATTCCAACTCCCATGGTTATCGGCCATGAATATGTAGGACATGTCGCAGAGGTAGGTAGCGAGGTGGACGAGTTTAAAGAAGGCGACCGAGTTACGGGCGAAGGTCATATTGCTTGTGGACATTGCCGAAATTGCCGGCGTGGTCGTCAGCACATTTGCGAACGAACTGTTGGAATTGGCGTTAACATCGATGGCGCATTTGCTGAGTATGTTAAAGTGCCAGCCACTAATGTCATGAAAATCAATAAACAAATTCCCGATGAGATAGTTGCTATCATGGATCCGTTTGGAAATGCCACCCATACGGCCCTCTCCTTTCCTCTTATTGGCGAAGATGTGCTGGTAACAGGCTCAGGACTTATTGGGAGTATGTGTATTGCCATCGCTAAATTTGCAGGTGCTCGTTATGTGGTAGCCACCGAAACCAATGAATTTAGAGCCAACTTAGCGCGAAAAATGGGTGCAACACGAGTTATTAATCCGCTAAAAGAGAGTTTAACCGACACCATTAACGAACTCGGGATGAGAGGTTTCGACATTGGACTGGAGTGTTCCGGATCCACCGCAGCTTTTAATCAAATGATTGAGCACATGTACAACTCTGGCAAAATATCGCTTTTGGGAATTCTTCCTCCAGAAACGGTCGTCGACTGGAACCGTGTTATCTTCAAAGGCTTAATGCTTAAAGGCATCTATGGCCGCGAAATGTTCGAAACATGGTACCAAATGGAACAAATGCTCATGTCAGGTCTAGATATTTCACCCATTATCACTCATCGTTTTAATGTGGATGATTTCCAAAAAGGCTTTGATATTATGGCAAAGGGCAACTGTGGTAAAATCATACTTAACTGGGAATAAAAGATTCAATGTCGTGTAGTCAAGCCATGAAAGGGCGATATCGACAGCATAGGGCAACGCCCTATAAGATGCTATTCATATTCCCCAAACCCTTTCGAGGGCTTAACTAGTATCTCACAAAAAAGTCAAAATCTAAAACAATTAACCAATAGTTGCCTTCCGCAGCTTTAAACGAATTATTTATAACCTTCAAATCAACATTTTCAACAATTTCTCTTATCCCATTACCAATTATTCGATAAAAGCATTAATTTTAGGTGCTTTTTAATATTAAACCGCATTATTATGGGGAAAATTAAAATCTACCTTAAGTTGGTAGACGGAGTTTTACAGTTTCGCGACAGCGAACAACATCATGGGCAGTCAATTAAAACTGCTGTAAATCCAGGCGACAGTATTGTTTGGAAACTCGACCAATGCTCAGGCATTACCGACATTACTGGCATCAATCCTAGCGCCGAAACTTTCTTTTCGGAAAAGCCTGAGAAAAAAGATTTCGACCACTGGAAAGCCGTTATTAGCAAAAAAGCTAAAGGCGACATATACTATATGCCTACCGTTACAAACTGTACATGCGAGTGTAAGGATAGTGTTGTGGCTGAAAAAGCGGTGAGTGCATTAAAAGGAAATGAACCTCCTCAATTATCAATTGAAATATAAACACCAATAGGTATTTCAAATAGAATTTGAAATACCTATTGGAATTAAATATCCATTGCACATGCAAAGCAACAAAATCATATTATTTAAATTAGTATTGCTTTCATGTGCATTTTTATTTACACAGACACAATCATTTACGCAAAAATCAATAATAAATAATTTCGTCGATCAACTAAAGCCAAATCAAAACTTGTCTGATTCCATTCATCTCAATATTTTAAAAACATTAGCATACCGACATCACAATCTTGATTCATGCGAATATTATGCTGAATTATTAATACAACATTCAGAGAAAAATAATGACAATCTCAATTTTATTAGAGGGCACTACTATAAGGCTATTAGCTTAAAAAAACGAGGACTATTTGATGCCGCATTAATAAATCTTCAAATAGCAATAACAGTTGCTAATTCATCAAATTTACATAAAGAAAAATGCTTCGCTTTAAAAGAAATTGGAGACATCTATTTTAAATCAAAAGACTATAAAAACGCATTAAACTATTATACTCAAAGTCGTTCCGCCATAAGATTGGATACATCATCAATACTTGTTGCCAATATTTATTTGAGTTTGGGAAATGTTTTTTTGCAGACTGCGGCATTCGATTCTGCACTTATCTATTTTAAAAAATCAATTCCTCTCTTTAAAAAAAACAATTACTTACAAGGAGTTGCCTATGCAACAGGCAATATCGGCATGGTTTTTTCAAGCATAAATCACTTACCGCAGAGCAATGAAAGTCTGAAAACTGGAATTGAACTTTTAATGCCATTTAGTGACTATTATGCTATAATATGCTATCAAATTACTTTAGCAAACAATGCTTTAAAACAAGATAATTACCAATACGCAAAACTACTAGCTGACAGTTGCCTAACCACTGCCATAAACGAAAACTTAGTGCCTCAACAACGCGACATCTACGAACTTCAAAAGCAAATATATATTGCCCTTGGAAATTACAAAGGTGCATATCAAGCTCAAACACAATATTATATACTCCGCGATAGTTTAATAAACATTGATAACGTGCGGAAATTAGCCGATTTACGCACCGAACATGAGGTATCAATAAAACAAGCCGAAGTAGATAAAGCATCTGCTCAAAGCAAAATGAGGTTATATGCCATTATTTGTTTGTTAATTGGTGTAATAGCCTTAATCATTATGCGCTGGATGGTGGTTCGAAAAAATAAACAATTGTCGCGAGTTTTAGAATTAGAAACGGCTCAACGAAACGAAATAGAGACTCAACGTTACTACCTCGAAGAGAGCAACCAAACTAAGGATAGATTATTTGCAATTATTGGTCACGATTTAAGAGGACCTATGTCTACACTAAAGCTCTCTACAACTGCTATACGTGAGCTCACCAAGCATAAAATTGATCCTAATGCTGAAATTCTTATGCATGGCATGGTAACTACCATTAATCAGATTGAGGTTTTACTAAATAATTTATTGAATTGGTCGATTGAAAAGCAGGGAATGTATAGCTTCCGAATCGAAAAGATTGGTATTGAAGAGCTTATAAACAATGTATTTTCTATGAATGAAGCTATGGCACACAGCAAAAATATTAAGATGCAAAACATCTCACCTCAAAAAGTGGGTGAAGTAATGATTGATAGTAACTGCGTTTCAACCGTAATTCGAAATTTGCTTAGTAATGCACTTAAATTTACTCGAAATGGCGGTGAAGTTACAATAAAGTGCTCAGCTCAAAATTCTATGTTATACATCGAAGTGGCAGATACTGGAATAGGTATTTCAAATGATAAAATCAATCAACTTTTCGATCAAGCAGTTACATCGGAATGGGGAACATATGGTGAAAAGGGAACCGGTATTGGACTATCGCTTGTTAAAGAGCTGTTATCGCTAAACCGAGGAAATATTCGCGTTGAGAGCGAACTGGGACAAGGCAGCACATTTTTTGTTGAATTGCCTATTCGCATTACAAACAATATTATGGGCAACCTTACCAATAGTTCTATCAACAATAGATCTAATTCTCAAATGGTCTAAATCATAAGGATTATTCGTTCATCATAGAATATCCTTTGTTTCTCAATCGCAGCAACGCAAAAAGCAAAACGCATAAAATCCTTACATTGGTTTTTTATCCTTATTATGCACAAGCAATAGCCCACCCATAAATGCACCATAAACTATTGAATTTACTGGTTTACTTGTAATGGGACAGCTGCCACTGTTGCAACCTACATAATAATAGTATAAAAAACCTGCTAAACCACCTAGTACAATGCCAATTAGCAAGCGAAGGTTGATGTAGCCTTTTATTTTATTCCAAATCTTCATACTTTCGGACTAATTTTTGATTACAAACTAAATATACTAAAATTCAAACCATGTGCAAATATATACATTTATACATATTTATATTAATTACTTCATCGATAAATTTAAATGCTCAACCAATTAATATAAAAGCGAAAGAAATTATTGAAGCATATAAAAACATTCAAACAATAATTGATGTAAATGAAAAACAGTATCAGTTGCAACAATTATCGACTCAATGGTTAGCTATTATTCTACAAACCGAGTATAAAAACGCCAGTCACGATAACACAACACTAAAATCGATTGTAAGTAACGATGGGAAATATGAAATTTATTACTTCCCTTTTATTGTCAACGAAAATGCACACATCGATTATTTTGTGCGTGACTTAGTAGATGAAGCACCCATCGCTTTTTATTTTTCGGATGTCGTCATAAAAAAAACTAAACATCCTATTAATATCGAAAATATTAAGTTGTCTTTTCATGAATCAACCATTGAGAATAATTTAAAAATACATGAACTTCGTTTTCTTGATTCCACAAACCCAATTGCATATGAGAGAATTTCGGACGTAACCCTGAAATGCTTATTTGAAGCAATGGCTTTAGCTCAAACAAATAGTGAGAAGGATTTGATTAACTCGACAATCATTAATCGACTCAATAAAATTTGGATCCAACCCATTTGGTTCGAGAATAGGATGCATGGTATTTATCGCATGTTCACGCTCCTATCGCCCGATAAAAAATTTAAAGTAATCACCTGGAACATTGAATATTCTGATGGATCTCATCGCTTTTTTGGTGCTGCCATCTCCCATAAACCCGATAAATCATTATCGGTAAATTTATTAACCGATAAAACCGGCTATATACGCTCGCCTGAACGCATGTCTCTCACTCCAAAAAAATGGTATGGAGCTATTTATTACGAAATAGTTCAAACCGAATTCAAAAAACAAACCTATTATACGCTTTTAGGTTATAAAGGGAATGATGAATTCACGAAGATTAAACTCATAGAAACCGTGAATTTACTTTACAATGGCGAACCGCATTTTGGCAGTCCTATTCTTGCAAAATCAGTAGGCTATTATAATCGATTGATTTTTGAATTTTCGGCTACAACTAATATGATGCTTCAATACGATCAGGAACTGAAACAAATTGTGTGCGACAATTTAACCCCATCGAACCCAGCTTACAAAGATAATTACAGATTTTATGGTCCCGATTTTTCGTATAACAGTTATCGTTTTATAAAAGGAAAGTGGGAATTAACACAAGATACTGACTTGCGAAATCCTAAAGCCGAAAAATAAATCTCACGTTAACAACATTAGAAAATGATTCAAGAATCAATTCTCATAGATGAATTTGCTGATATACGAATCTTGCGATTCCCAATTAAAAACTTCGATACACTTTCGCTTCAAAAAAAACAATTCATTTATCATTTAGCTCAAGCCACAATAGCTGGCCGAGATATTTTATACGATCAGCATTTTAAGTACAATTTGGTTATTCGAACGGTACTTGAGGCGATATGTAAACAACTCTCACACCCTGCCAATTCGCTCACCAACTACTTAAACACTGTGTGGTTCTCAAATGGAATACATCACCATTATAGCACGCGTAAACTAGTCCCAGAATTTACACAAAAACAGTTTTCGGATTGGTTTAATCAATGTAAATGGGATGCTATATTTCCAGATGATAAACTACAAATAGCAGGAACTAAACTTACTGAAATCATCTTCAATAGCAACAAATTTGCTGTGCGAAGCGACTTAACAAACCTTGATGAATTGCTCCAAAACAGCTGTGTTAATTTTTACAATTCGGTATCTCAAACCGAAGCAGAAACTTACTATCAACAACGCAAAAATTCGGATTCAACTAGCAAAATATCGCATGGCTTAAACTCCACGCTGATAAAAACAGACAATCAATTAATTGAACAAACATGGAGTGCTAAAGGGAAATATCAACAATCAATAAAGCAGATAATTAATCACTTAACAAAAGCATTATCCTACGCCAGTTCGCCAA
The DNA here is from genome assembly GCA_038212305.1 of Bacteroidales bacterium. Classification (GTDB taxonomy): domain Bacteria; phylum Bacteroidota; class Bacteroidia; order Bacteroidales; family Marinilabiliaceae; genus JBBQUP01. The sequence continues at coordinate 3,438 of JBBQUP010000055.1, read as the reverse complement.
AACAAGCTGAAATAATTAAAAAACTGGTTGCCTTTTACGAAACTGGCGATTTAAAAACATTTGATGAGTACAGCATTCTTTGGGTGGATGAAACCGAAAACGACATTGATTTTATTAATGGATTTATTGAGGTTTATGCCGATCCGCTTGGCATTAAAGGCACATGGGAGGCGATGGTTAACTTAATTGATGAGGAAGAAACGCAACAGGTGAAAATCATTAGCGACAATGCCGATTGGTTCGAGAAACACTCACCCATAGACAATCTATTCAAAAAAGATAAAATCACAGGTGTATCCATGCGGATTATCCAAACGCTGATGCTAGGAGGCGATTGCTACCCCGCCTCTCCCCTTGGCATCAATCTACCTAATGCCGATTGGATTCGCGAGCAGCATGGGTCTAAATCGGTTTCCATCTCCAACATTCACGAAGCATATCATCAAGCTTCGCTATCAAGTGGGATTTCCGAAGAATTTTGTGATTCAAATGATGAGATTGAGCGAAACAAAAAGTATGGCTACCAGTCGAATAACCTCCATACTCACTTACATGAATGCTTAGGACATGGCTCTGGCAAACTCAATGTTGGCATAACTTCCGACAAGTTGAAATCCTACTCATCGGTTATTGAAGAGGCTCGCGCCGATTTATTTGCACTCTACTTTATGGCTGATGATAAAATGCTCGAGTTGGGACTACTTCCAACTATAGAAGCTGCATATACGCATTACGATTCATATTTTCGAAACGGTTATTTAACTCAACTTACTCGCATAAAACTGGGCGACAAACTAGAGCAAGCACACATGCGAAATCGTCAGTTAATTGTGCATTGGTGCATCAAAAGAGGTAAAGCTGAACAAATAGTCGAAATCCATTCGAAAAATGAAAAAACCACCATTTGTATTAACGATTATGCAAAACTTCGTTATCTGTTTGGCGAATTACTTTGTGAGGTTCAACGCATTAAATCAGAAGGGGACTTAAAAGCAGCACAACAACTGATTGAAAACTATGGAACAAACATTGATTATAAGCTACATCAAGAAGTATTGAATCGGTTCGAGAAATTAGATCAAAAACCATTTACTGGATTCATCAACCCAATTTATGAAGAGGTAAAAAAGGGAAACGAAATCACAGATGTCATTATACGAACCACCGATTCGTTTTACGAGCAGAACATGCATTACAGCAAAACAACCAATTTGGAGGTAGAGGAAGCAATAAAAAAATTTAATTTAGAGCTATAAGGTCTAATACCTATTTATTATTTTTCGTATTTACTGTTTATGAATCGATTAGCTAAATAATTCACGACATTATTTCCTATGAATTACATGTTAATAAATAATCAATGGCAATCAACCGAAACGGTGATGAAAACTGCAAACACACTGCTCACCATTTACGAAGTGGTTCGAGTTGAAAAAGGTATTGCTCTATTTCTAGAAAATCACTATGCTCGTATGCAAACCTCCTTTGCAACTGCCAAATATTCCCAGCACCTTCCAACTTGGAATGATTGGCAATCGTCTATTTATTTGCTAATCGATAAAAACCGACGATCAGAAGGGAACATTCGTTTTGATTTTCATAAACGCTCAACCACTGAACATCAAACGGCATTTTCATTCATCAACCATCATTACCCAACAAAACAGGAATATGCTAAAGGTTATGAAGTGGGTTTATTAATGGGGGAACGCGAAAACCCTCATGCAAAAATTGCTAACCAAGAAGTTCGATTTAGAGCCAATGGCCATATTGAACAAGAAAAATTAGACGAAGTACTTTTGGTAAATCATAACCAATTAATCACCGAAGGCAGTAAAACGAACTTTTTTGCCATTCGCAATAACATATTATTCACAGCACCCGACGAGTTGGTTTTGGGAGGAATTATGCGCCAGCATGTTTTGAAATTAGCTGGCGAGATAAAAATAGAGGTCGTTAAACAATGCATTATGCTGAACGAATTAACCTCTATTGAGACAGCTTTTGTAACAGGTACCTCTCCTCGGATTATGCCTATATCAAAACTAAACAATGCATTTCTCAATACAAATCACTCATTTATCGAGAAATTAACACACGCATTAAACCAATCGATAAATCGCTACATCTCCGAAAGAACTAACGCTTTCCATTGAAAAGAAAATACAATAGCGGCACTTTTCGAATCACCAACCGATGAACATAGTAGCTGAAAAAATAAACCGACAACAAAATTATTAAGAATTTACTCCAAATCGATAAATCGAAATCGATGACATAGTATGCTACCCAAACCAACAATGGTTGATGAAGCAAATAAATTGAATATGAGGCTTCGGAAACGGCAAAGATCGTATCGTTTTTCTTGTCGAAAAACAGCTTAAATACATACAAATTTAGTCCAACCATACACATGGATCCAATTGGCAATAACTCGTTTATATAGGTTTGAAAACTGCTACCCCAATTCGAAAATAATAAAAACACATGCAACGAAGCAATAATTAAATTGAGGAATTTATTTTTGATAAAGTCGCTTAACAATTTTGGATTTAAAAAGAAAATAAACCCGCTGACAAAAAATGGCAAATAGTAGAAGAAATGGTACTTCACAACAAAAAACCACGCCGCACCTTCGGGTGGATCGGGTATTTGCCACCCAATTCGTCGAGAGACGAACGTTGCCAATCCAACAAAAAGTAAGAATGACCAATAAGGTATTTTTGCGTTTGCAATAAAATGAGGTAAGCGAGGAATAAATTTTAGCACGGCAACAGCAACAAAAACCATGACTAACAAATCGCCTAAGAACCACAGATGGCGCAACCAATAACCATAAAAAACATAGTCAAACAATTGCCAATTTCTCAATAGTAACAGATCATCGTCAAAAAAATAAATTAGAAGTGTGTTAAATGTGAATCCAAAAAATAACATGGGAACACCTAAGCGTAACATCCGACTATGCAAAAATTTACCCAGAGGCATCTTTTCAATAACCATCATTGAAAAAAACCCAGAAATGATAAAAAACCCTTCCATCCGGAATTCTTTAACCAATCGAGTGAAATAAAAAAAAACCTGACTACTTTCCGAATCGTTGATAATCCATGTTCCACCACTGAAAATTAAAGCTGCATGATACACTACCCCCAATAATAAAAAGGCAGAACGAGCAAAATCGAGGTAATAATATCTCATTAAAAAATAGTTCTTTTGGGTTTACTAGTGATATAAAATCCTTGGTTATTTCTTTTTTTGAGGTGCTATGAAAAATACTTAGCGACTCTGTATAGAGCAAAATCTTTGTCTTTCATTCCATAATTATTAGAAATAAATCGATTAATTTTGCCGTTTAATCTTTCAGCTCTTGCATTAGTTTGTTGACACTCAAAAAAATTAATTATTTCATATTCGTGTTTTCTAATCATTTTCACT
>JBBQUP010000054.1:0-24913 GCA_038212305.1 Bacteroidales bacterium | reverse complement strand
CAGTCTTCTTTCATCCTTATGCAAAACTCTATTCCTTTAGCCTTCAGCAGAAACATAAGGGCTATGCTGGGGTAGCCTCTATCGGTCAATAGTAAATCGCCCGGTTTTACTTTGGCAAGGTGCTGGTACAATAAATCCCTTACTGTTTCTTCACGAAATTCATTGTTTTCGTAGGCTTTCTCTATAAGGCCTATATTATACCCCTAAGATAGAAAACATACCCTAAACTCTGCTATGTCAAAGAACTATTTTTATCTTTATTTCTTAAGTCAACGACATTGATATGTGATATATAATATGGGGCAAATATTTACCTTTATTTCGATTGTTCGGTTGTAGTTTGTTAACTATTTATCTATTGTTTTTGCTTAATGCCAAACTCAGTGTTAATGGTTGTAAAAATATGTTGAATTTATTTAATGAAAGCATTGATTAGAACATCTGTTTTTCGTATTTTGTAGTAATTTTAACAAACCATCGTCTTTAGGTTTTGGTTTGCTTAAGTTGTTGCTATTTTGATATTTGATAGGTGTGATGATGAAAGCGTTTCTGGTACTTGGTATAGTTTTTTTAGTTATCGTCTCGTGTGAACGCGATTTTGTTTTTAGAGGTGGTGGCGAAGGACTATCTTTTTCTGACGACACTGTTATGTTCGATACCATATTCACAACCATTGGCTCAACGACTAAACGCTTAAGGGTTTACAATCCTTATTCGGAGGATATGATCGTAGATGCAATATCATTAGCTGGTGGTGAAAAGTCGAATTTTAGGATTAATATTAATGGATACGAACAAAGTGAATTGGCAAATGTTCGATTGCGTTCGCGCGATAGTATGTTCATTTTTGTTGAAGTGACGGTTGATAGGGGTGATGTAAATACTCCTTTTATTGTGTCTGATTCGATAATGTTTTATACCGATTCTAAAATTCAAAAAGTGAACTTAATTGCCTACGGGCAAGATTTTGTTTTACTGCGAAAGAAAACATTAAAAACTCAAACATTTACAAACGATAAACCTTATCTGGTTTATGATTACTTGGTTGTTGATTCATTTCAAACGCTTACAATTGAGCCGGGGACTCATATTCATTTTTATAATGATGCATCTTTTTTGGTTCTTGGATCATTGGTTTGTCAAGGTACTTTAGCAAATCCAATTGTTTTTTCTGGTTCTCGTCTTGAAACTGATTATAAGGATGTCCCAGGACAATGGGGGTATGTGCGATTTTATCCGGGGAGTAAAAACAATGTTCTCGATTATACCAATATTAGAAATGGGTTAATGGGTATTTGGGCCGACTCCGTGGGAATTGGGAACGATGCTCCGTTAATAATTTCAAATTCAAAAATCGAACATGTTTCATCCATTGGTTTGCTTGCTGAAAACTCTAAAATAGTAGCTTCAAATTCATTATTTGGCGATTGTGGAAGGCATTCGGTGGCTTTAACGGTAGGCGGTTTTTATGAGTTTTACCACTGCACATTAGCTAATTACGATTTCGACTATGTTTCGCGTAATACTCCCGCCTTATTGTTAAACAATTACTATGTCGATTCTAAAAGCAATGTAACTCATATCATTCCGCTCCAAAAAGCATTGTTTGCGAATTGTATCGTGTACGGAAAAATCAGCTCTGAAATAGGATTTGATTTTAAAATTCCAGATGGTGATAAAACTGGATTATCAACAAATTACCTCTTTGATCATTCCGTGATAAAAATCGATTTGAAAACGGTTGCTTCTGAATCTTCCCGATTTAAAGATGTTATAGTAAATAAAGATCCTAAGTTCAAGAGTTATAAGAAATATGATTATCAATTAGATACATTATCTGTTGCTAAAGATGCAGGGTTGGTGTCTTATGGTATCCTTTATCCAAAAGATTATAGCGGTGTTAGTCGAATAAAAGATACAGACATAGGGCCTGATGTCGGTATGTTTGAGCGACTTGAAAAATAAATTTCACATTCTTCGTTTATGGATTATCAAATCTTGTTAAGAAGCAGAAAACTGCTTTCTAAAACTTCTAGCATACATTATCTCCATATCGCTATTATTTTAGGTTTATTTAGTGTGAGTTCAATCAAAGGGTTTTCGCAGCCCCAATCAGCGAATTCTTATAGTTTTATGTTTTACAATGTTGAAAATGCCTTTGATTGTTTTGATGATACCTTAAATGTTGGTGATGATGAATTTTTACCTGATGCAAAACTAATCTGGACATATAATCGGTTTCAAGAAAAGGTAAATCACATTGCAAAAACAATTATAGCCGCCGGCGAATGGAACCCTCCAGCTTTAATAGGAATGTGTGAAATTGAAAACAAAACAGTTATGAATCAGATTGTTTTCAAAACAGGATTAAAAGATATGGGCTATCGGTTTATTCATTATGAATCACCCGATTATAGGGGAATCGATGTAGGATTGATATACAATAAGAAACTATTTAAGCCTATTTCGTCATACCCCAATAGGATTGTATTGCCTGATGGGCGTACAACTCGAGATATATTGTATGTAAAAGGAGTTCTTTCAAATCACGATACAATTCATGTATTGGTAAATCATTGGCCTTCGCGTCGTGGAGGACAAGTCGCTTCAGACCCCAATCGAATGGCTGCTTCGCAAAAACTCAAAGATATAAGCGACTCAATATCTTTAGTTAACCCAAAAAGTTTAATTATTGCAATGGGTGATTTTAATGATTCATCGATGGATGAAAGTTTGCAATACTTAACTCGTAATACAAATGGAAATCAGCTAATTAACATGAGCGCCTTCCAAACAGGAAAACATAGTGGAAGTAATAAATATAAAGAAAAGTGGGAGTTAATTGATCAAATGCTAGTCTCAAAGGCAATGATTGATCATTGGTTAGGTGCGGGTTCTAACATTAATTTTAAAGTTATCGACTTACTATTTCTCTTGGAAGATGATTCAACTTATTTTGGGGATAAACCTTTTCGAAGTTTTCGTGGACCCATTTATACAGGTGGTTTTAGTGATCATTTGCCTGTTATGTCAACATTTAAGAAATAGTTAATTTAAGTTACAAGGTTTTCTTGTGGTACTATTTATTTACAATGGCAGCTTAACCATTTAAAAGCAGCAACTGTGGCTGCGTGACTCACATTCATTGATTTTATGGCTCCGGGCATTGGAATGTATAACTTTAAGGTGCAGCTCTCAATCACCTCAGTAGGCAATCCAGTTCTTTCATTTCCAAGAAATAGTGCCATTTTGGCAGGAAGATTTTGTTCCATTATATTTTGGGCATTGTAACATGTTTCAAGTGCTACATGAGCAATATATGAAGGAATATATTGCTGGTAATTAGTTGATTGACAGTTAATTATTTCTACAAAAGGAAGTGCCGACCTTGCCAGGAAATTTATTTTGGACTGTTTGTGTTGTTGGGCATTGTCGTTAACCATTAAAATGGTTTTTGTCCCTATATTGGCAGCAAGTCGGATCAAATTCCCTAAATTCTCAGGTGTTTGAAAATTCCATGCAACAAATATTAGTTCACAGTCTTCCGAAAGCGCATGATGCTTTTCAAGATGGTCGAAAAATGGCTTCGAGTGGGTTAAGAACTTGTTATCCATCGTGTTCAGTCGACGGTTTTAATCCCATTTGGATTCCTAATTTTATCATTAAAACCCAAGCTTCTTTATGATTATTTTCGATCTCTCCATCTAAAATGGCATCTTTTATAGCCGTTTTTATATCGCCAATTTCTCGACACGGAGTAAGTGAAAAATAAGCCATAATCTCTTCACCAGTCACAGGTGGTTGAAAGTTTCTGACCTTGTCTTTTTCCTCAATCTCTTTTAGTTTTCTTCGAACCGATTTAAAATTTCGGAGGTGTTTTTTTGCTTTCTCTTCGTTTTTCGAGGTAATATCCGCTTCGCAGAGCGTCATTAAATCATCAATGTCATCACCTGCTTCAAACAATAATCGTCGCACGGCCGAGTCTGTAATCACATCTTCACTTAGTACAATGGGACGCATATGTAAGCTAACTATCTTTTGAACATATTTCATTTTTTCGTTCTGAGGTAGTTTTAGACGCTTAAAAATGTCAGGAACCATTTTTTCACCCAAGAAATTGTGGGCGTGAAATGTCCACCCTAATTTTGGATCGAATCGTTTGGATTTTGGCTTGGCAATATCGTGAAGTAAGGCAGCCCATCGAAGCCATAAATCGTTGGAGTTTGGTGCTAATTGATCCAATACTTCCAATGTGTGATAAAAATTGTCTTTATGAGCCTGTCCATTAATTTTTTCAACTCCTTTTAATAGAGCAAACTCTGGGAAAATTAGTTGTAAAAGTGTGGTTTTATCAAGTAGTTTAAAACCTATTGATGGTCGCGATGATAGAATAATTTTATTTAATTCATCAGCAATTCGTTCTTTTGAAACAATGTTAATCCGATCTTTATTTTCCTGAATAGCTAATAAAGTCTCATCCAGAATATGAAAATTAAGTTGCGATGCAAAACGAATGGCTCTCATCATTCGCAAAGGATCATCCGAAAAAGTAATGCTAGGTTTGAGTGGAGTTCGAATGATTTGGTTTTCTAAATCATTTAACCCATTAAATGGGTCGATTAATTCTCCAAAATTGGCTTGATTCAAACTTATAGCCAATGCATTGATAGTAAAATCACGTCGGTTTTGATCGTCCTCGATCGTCCCCGATTCAACCATTGGCTTGCGCGAATCGTGCGAGTAGGACTCTTTTCGTGCTCCAACAAATTCAATTTCAAGGTCGCGGTGTTTTATCATGGCTGTTCCAAAAGTTTTGAAAACAGTCACTCTTAAGTTTCCTAATTTTTTACTTACAGCTGTAGCTAATGCAATTCCATCGCCAATAGCAACAATATCAATGTCTTTCGATGGTCTATTTAAGAGCAAATCACGCACATAGCCACCAATGACATAGGCATCGCACGATAGTTCGCGAGAGCATTCCTGCACAATTTTAAAAACAGGATGTTTTAAATGTTGAGATAAATTCAATGTAACTTATTTTAATGCGTTATTTAATTATTCGTTGCAAGAAACGCCAAATACTGCGTTGCTCTCGTTTTTGAAACAGTTATTTTCAATTAGTTAGTTACTTGGTATCAAAAACTTCGAAAGCCTTGTCGTTGACGTTTATAATCACAGACAGAAAAATTAGGAGTTTTCTTGCTGACACAATTAAACTGGGTTAATAAATGACTGCCAAAATTACAACTAATTTGATAAATAATGGTTCTATTTAAATATGGCATAATACTTGATATATACATATGAAAATAAATGCATGTATTTGTTTTGAGATTTAATAGTAACCGATATAAATAAAATAGTTATGGTAGAATTTTTGACAAAAGAGACTTTCAAAGCTAAAGTTTTTGATTTTGAGAAGAACCAAGAGTGGGTTTTTGAAGGAGATAAGCCCTGTTTAATTGACTTTTATGCCGATTGGTGTGGCCCCTGTAAAATGGTAGCTCCGCTATTAGATGAGTTGTCAAAAGAATACGATGGGAAATTAAACATTTATAAAATAGACACTGAAGTTGAGCGCGAATTATCCTCAGTATTTGGCATACAAAGCATTCCTTCATTGTTATTTGTTCCTAAAGATGGACAACCACAAATGGCACAAGGCGCTTTGCCAAAGGAGACATTTAAAAAAGCAATAAAGGATGTATTAAAAGTTGAATAAGCCTTTTTTAAATTTGAATTATAACTGGTTGTGATAAAATAAATCATAAAATCATTCGAAAATTTATTCCTATTTTTGATAGATAATTGAATGGTTTTTAGAGAAGTCCTATAAATCAGTCTTGATACTTGAATCTTAATACTAATTTTAAAACATATGAAACAAATTATAGCGTTAGTGTTTGTTGGATTATTCTTTATAGTAGCAAACTCTTGTGCAAATAAACCAAACGATGGAGGTACTAATGTCACAACTAGTTCGTCAGTGGATGAAAAGGGAGGAGTTATTCACTTAACTAAAGCTACCTTTAAAGATTTGGTGTTTGATTTCGAGAACAATAAAGAGTGGAAATACAATGGAACGGTTCCTGCAATACTCGATTTTTATGCCGATTGGTGCGGTCCATGTAAAATGCTTGCTCCTGTATTAGAAGATTTGCAGAAACAATATGGTGGCAAAATTCAGGTATATAAAATTAATACTGAAACAGAGCGTGAATTGGCTGCTACTTTTGGAATTCAAAGTTTACCAACTCTTGTGTTTATTCCAATGAACGAAAAACCTCAGGCTGCAATGGGTTTTCAACCCAAGGAAGAACTTGAGAAAATAATTTCTGAAGTGTTAAAAGTCTCTAAATGAAATAGATGAAGTTTGTATTGAAAGGTTCGAAGCAATTCGAACCTTTTTTATTTGGTATTGATGTAAAAATGAATTTATCTTTGCAGCATTGTTTTAGGGGTGCCATAAGGCTGAGATCATACCCTTTGAACCTGACTGGGTAATGCCAGATAGGGAAGATGGATTTTTCTCCTTTATTTACACTAAAAGATTTGTTTGGGGTGCACATGTGCTGAGATTATACCCTTTGAACCTGATCGGGTAATTCCGAATAGGGAACTATTCAAATGTTTGTCGTCTTCATTCCATTCAATTTTCCTAAATCAAACGTATTTCTATTTACAACTACTAATGGTTTTGAGGATCATATGTATCTCAAAATTAATTGGTTAGTATAATAGTGATGTGAGTTAGTATTGATGTATAGACAATTAGTGTTTACTTAACTTTATGTAAAGAAAAGAAAAATGAAAAGGAGATTTTTAGGATTATTACTAATGTGCATTTCGTTGTCAATAGTTTCTGCACAATACCGTTTAACGGGTAAAGTATTGGATGAGAATGGATATGGCTTGCCCGGTGCTTATATTAAGTTGAATGATGATGATTTAAGAACCATTTCTAATTCGGAAGGAAATTATGAAATTGGTAATATTAAATCAGGCGAATACATTGTAAGTGTTGCCTATATGGGGTTTCAAACATTGGAGAAACCAATCTCGATTTATTCAGATTTAAAATTGAATTTGTTGCTCCAGTCTAAATTAATTATGACCGATGAAGTTTTGGTGACTGCCATTAGAGCAGAGAAAAACACACCATTAGCGTATACTAATTTATCGAAAAGCGAATTACAGAAAAATAATTTAGGACAGGATTTGCCAATTTTATTATCACTGACCCCTTCAGTTGTGGTATCGTCAGATGCTGGTGCAGGAGTAGGGTATACCGGAATTCGAATTCGCGGAACTGATGCCAGTCGTATAAATATTACTTTGAATGGCATTCCATTGAATGATGCTGAATCGCATGGAGTTTGGTGGGTAAACATGCCCGATATTGTTTCGTCGGTTGAGAACATCCAAATACAACGAGGAGTAGGAACCTCTTCAAATGGTTCGGGTGCATTTGGTGCCTCAATTAATATGCAATCCGATGGTTTGGAGCCTCAATCGTATGGTGAGGTGTCAACTTCGTTAGGATCGTTTAATACTAAAAAAGTAACGTTAAAAGCTGGTTCCGGACTACTCCAAAATCATTGGGCATTCGATGGACGGTTTTCGAATATAAGTTCTGATGGATATGTCGACAGAGCATCGAGTGATTTAGTTTCGACCTACTTTTCGGGAGGTTATTATGCTGCCAATACCATTGTTAAAGCGGTTTATTTTGCTGGGCACGAAAAAACGTATCAAGCCTGGTATGGCGTTCCTAAGGTTCGATTGGAAGATGATCAAGAAGGAATGTTGCGATACAAAGATGATTGGTTATGGAGTTCGAAATCGGAAAGAGTTAATCAAATAAAATATGATGAGTTAATTGCGTCGAATTCTCGCACCTATAATTATTATACGTATGATAATGAGACAGATAATTATTGGCAAGACAACGCTCAACTTTTATTCTCACAAAAAATAAATACGAACCTCCATTTTAATGCTGCGTTGCATTATACGCATGGACAGGGTTATTACGAAAGTTTGAAGTTAGATGGGTTATTAGAGGATTTTGGTTTAAATCAGCTGATAGTGAATGGTCAACCTGTTGATATGGCTGATTTGGTTCTCCAAAAATGGTTAAACAATGATTTTTATGGATTTACCTCTTCAATCAAATACAATATCAATAAATTGGATGTGATTTTAGGTGGAGGATGGAATAAATATGATGGACATCATTATGGATACATCATCCCATCGGCGTATTCGAACACATTGTTTACCGAAAATTATGAATGGTATCGAGGCACAGGAAAAAAAACTGACTTAAATGCTTATTTGAAAGTGAATTATCAATTAGGAGATCATATTCATTTTTTTACTGACTTACAGTATCGTAAAATAGAACACGACTTAAGCGGTATTGATGACGATTTAAGAAATATTTCTCAAAATCATAAGTTTGAATTTTTTAATCCTAAAGCAGGATTGTTTTTTGATGTAACAGCTCAACAAAAACTTTTTGCTTCGGTGGGTATTGCTAGTCGCGAACCAAATCGTAGTAATTATACCGATGCAAATCCATCTGCCCCAGCTCCTGTATGGGAAAAGCTGGTTGATTACGAAATGGGTTACCAGTTTAATGGATCCATATTCCAAGTAGCGGTGAATGGATTTTACATGGATTACAAAGACCAGCTGGTACTAACCGGGCAAATAAACGATGTGGGTTCGGCAGTAATGACTAATGTTCCCCAAAGTTACAGGGCAGGTGTTGAGTTAATTGGAGCGGTTAAGCTAACATCGAAACTAACCTTGCAAGGCAATGCCACTTTTAGTAAGAATAAGATTAAATCGTTTGTGGAATATGTCGACAATTGGGATACATGGGAGTCGGATGCCACTAAATTAGGTGATACAGATTTATCGTTTTCGCCAAGTTTAACAGGTTCGGCAAGCTTAACCTATCATTTGAATAAAAACATTGATTTGGGATATTTTACAAATTATGTTGGACGTCAATTTATAGATAATACCTCTAACCATAATAATCAGTTAGATGCTTATTGGTTAAATAATTTTAAAGCTGATTTTACATTTATGCCTAAATGGACAAAAAAAGTAAAGGCGAGCTTGTTGGTTAATAATATTTTTGGTGAAGTTTATGAGTCAAATGGTTGGGTTTATTCCTATAATCGCGGAGGAATGCGATATACTATGGATGGATATTTCCCTCAAGCCGGAAGAAACTTTTTAGTTGGATTAACGCTGTTGTTTTAAACAACAAATGGGTAAGGAGTTACAATTTAATTCCTTACCCATATTATTTAATGATGATTATTTATCAAGTTTTTCAAGCGCTTTGGCCTCTTTATCCATTTCTAATCGCACGTAGCAATTAATTAAGTATCTAATATATCGTTTGTTATCAGGGTCAGTTTTGCGAAGTTTAATAAATAAATCGCGAGCCTGTCGATAATTCGACGATAGTTTTTTTAACTCATGGCGTAATAAAACCCATTGAGTATAATTTTGATTCTTATTATAATAATCCATCTCTTTTTGATAGACATCTTCGGCTTTAGTATACAAATAAACCGCTTTATAGTCGATGGCGCTGATGAGGTTTGGATAGTTTTTTATAGCCTTATCGCAATGATTTAGTATAGTCTTTTCGTCAGCAGATGTTTTTTGTAAGGCGCTTAATTCCTGATCGTATTGAAGTTCTGTTGGTGAAGTAATATGAGGAAACCATTGAGTTGCATCTTCGAAATATTCAAGCTGAAAAGCCAATTCGAACAGCCTTTCATAGTTTTGGGTATCGCTTTTAGCTAATATCTCATGATTTGTTTTTCTGATTCCATACTCATCTGCTGCTCGGTAGGAGGTTTTGTAAAGCTCAACTTGTTGAACCAATAATTTAGTATTATTGGGATATTTTAGAGCACCAGCTTCTATCCATTGCGATGCAAAGTTCGATTGGCGAGCATTTTGTGCACTTTCAATTGCTTCAACGTACATTGTGTCTGGGATTTCGCGAAGTTGTTTGTCGTACAGATCAAATGTCTGAGCGTATAGATTTGTTGCAAGAAGGTAGTCGCCAATATCATATGCTTTTTTTGCCGAATTGGCTGTTGATGTTAGTTTCGAAGAGGATTGACAACTCGATAAAAATAGGGTTATGATGGCAAGACCGATTAACTTTGTTTGCATGTTTTACAATTTATACGGCAAGATAATTCAATTAATGAATTAAACTATTTTAAACCGATTGTTAAATACCAAAATTAGTTTATCTGTATGCTTTTTGCAAGTAGAATTAATAGAGATTATTGCAGTTAGATGTATTGGAGTGCATATCTTCGCATAACGAATTGATATGTGATTGTCCTAATAATTTCGCGAGCTACTTTAAATAGCATCAAAACAATTAAAACCAACTATATCCCTAACTGCGATGAGCTTAACTAAAGAGCGTCATTTAAAATCGATGCTTGCACTACTTGCAGGTGTTTTTTTCACTGGAATTTCAGCAGTTTTAATAAAATCAGCATCAGCTCCAGGTGTTGTAACTGCATTTTACCGCATGTTAATAGGTTCAGTTGCATTAATAGTACCTGTTTCCTTGTATCTTTTTCGATTAAAAACACCGATTTCTCGACAAGGGGTATATATGGCAATTTTAGGTGGAACATTTTTTGGAATCGACATGGCATTTTGGGCAACCGGTATTGTCGCTTCGAATGCAACCATGCCAACTATTGCAGCAAATTTGTCGCCATTGTGGGCTGGGATTGGCGCTTTTTGGGTATTTAAAGAAAAGCCATACAGAGGCTTTTGGATTGGTTTATTTGTTGCTTTTAGCGGTATTTTTTTAATGGTTAGTAACGATTTGTTTAGCTCAACTGGACTAATCAAAGGAATTTTATATGGTTTAATTGCGGGTATGTTTTATGGTGCATACTATATTACCACTCAAAAAGGACGAAGCTTGATAGGTACTCTATTGTATCTTTCAATAAGTACTTTTTCGGCCACTTTTGTTTTATTGCTTGCGATGCTTTTGTTTAATTATTCGTTTTTGGGCTATGATGATAAAACGTGGTATTTATTTTTCGTTTATGGTTTAGGAGTTCAGGTTGTTGGATGGATGTTGATAAATTATGCTCAAGGTTATCAGCGAGCTACCACTGTGGCGCCTACATTGCTTGGGCAACCTGTTGTGACGGCAATTGTCGCCTATTTAGTTTTAGGTGAGGAGTTTACTTTTATTCAGTTTATGGGAGTAATTATTGTACTGGTAGGAATATTTCTTGTGCACTTCTTAAAAAGGCATACCTAAGTTTTAATTGCTAATTTATTTAAAACAATTTCCTTATTCGAGAAATATATTGTCTTGTATATCACTCAAGTCAATAGTTTGATGCAGCTCAATAAATTGCTCGCGTGAATCAAAAAGAGAAAAGGCTGTTTCTTTGCCAATTAGTGATTTGTGGTTTGAGAAGTAGTTTTGAAAAGAGCTATTTGGGTAAGTAGAATAATCATCATTTACGTTGTGATAGGTGCCATTTTTATGAATGAATACTAATAATTCTTTAAGTTGAGTGTCTTCATCGATCTGAACTCTAAAAAAATTTGCATCTAATGGTGGATCAATTAATCCTTCTTGTTTCATTATAAAATTTGAGTAATTGGCAAAGAATTTTCGAATGCCATCGCTAATAAAATGACCAATATCAGAAGGATGATCGATGTACTCGCCTTTGATGGTAATTATTTCAGGAGCGCGGAATAAAATATGAAAATGATTGGGTAATAGACAAAATGCAATTGTTTCGGAAATATCATTTAAATAATAGGCATATCTACGCATAAAATATTGATAATTGGCCTGAGAATAAAACAAATTTACCTCGGATTTTTTTAGTATGTGATAGTAATTACCACCCACAATGGGGTTGGTTAGTAAACTTTGATCCATAACCAATATTTTTTCTAATATAATTTAGTGAATTTTTGCAATATAAAGAATAGAGCCAGAATAAAAGCATTAAATGATTTAATCGTGTTAATCTTCAAGCTGTTGAAGTAAATTTTAGAAAAAGAATAATGAGCTATTCTTGGTGTCAGGATCAGGTTATTTTAGCTCTTCAAGAATTTTATCAACATCCGATTCTGCTTGTGTAAGTTTTTGTTTACAGACTTTAATTAAGGTTGTTACCTTTCTTACTTTTTCAGAAAGTTCATCCACATCAAGGTCATCATTTTCTATTTGTAATAAAATCTCTTCAATTTCTTCAATTGCCTCATTATATGAAAACTGCTTTTTCGCCATAGTTTTATTCTTTGTGTAATGGTAATGTAAAATGAAACGAGGTGTATTTGTTTAGTTCACTCTCAGCCCAAATAGCTCCTTTGTTTTTTTCAACATATTCTTTGCAAATGGCTAATCCTAAGCCAGATCCTTTCTCATTTAAAGTGCCTTGCGTGGTATATTCCGAATCGGCTATGAAGAGTTTGTCTATTCTATCTTTAGGAATTCCAACTCCATTATCGTGAACTGTTATTTGAATCTGATCTTTTTTCTCGATTGCAGAAATTAAAATAGTGCCACCTAATCGAGAGTATTTTAGAGCATTGTTTAATATGTTACGAAATACAATATCAAACAAGTTAACATCAGCCCATGCAACTAATCCAGATCGGATATTAGCTGAAATAACAACATCTTTATCTTCTGCTTGGGCTCGCATGAGCGATATGATGTTATTGCATTGAATAGCTAAATCTAATTTCTGTGGATTGTAGCGTGTCGAACCTATTTGAGAACGACTCCACAAGAGTAAATTATCAACCAACGCTAATAATTTTCGACTTGAGGAATAAACCTGCTGGCTACTTTGTATTAATTGTTCGGTGTTATTGGATTCAGCATAAAGTGACATCATTTCCGAAAACCCCAATATGGAGTTAAGCGGACTTCTTAAATCATGAGAAATAACCGAGAATAACTTGTCCTTTGTAGCATTTAATTGTTCAAGTTCTTTATTGCTTTTGGAT
The DNA here is from genome assembly GCA_038212305.1 of Bacteroidales bacterium. Classification (GTDB taxonomy): domain Bacteria; phylum Bacteroidota; class Bacteroidia; order Bacteroidales; family Marinilabiliaceae; genus JBBQUP01. The sequence continues at coordinate 11,851 of JBBQUP010000054.1, read as the reverse complement.
AATAACTGTTGCGATTTGTTCTTAACTCTGAACAGTAAATACAATACAATTGCTAAGATTAAAAGAGTTATAATTAAAACGATGAATATATAACGTATTATCTTTTCACCTTTTAAATCTTGAGCTTGTGCTCTTTTTTCTGATAGTAATCCTTTAATTATGCTTTCTTTTTGAACCGATCGGTAAACAGCATCCATTCGGGCAATATATTCTAATGTTTTATCATTTAATATAGAATCTTTAAGTGTTGCGTATCGGTTTTTTAAAAGCAATGCTTGTTGATAATTGCCTGTTTTTTGAGCCAAATTAGCTAACCCATTAACTGAGGTTGCCAACAATTCCAATTCGCCTATGCTGTAAGCTAATCCTATTGATTTATTATAAGATGTTTCAGCTTCTTGATAGTTTCCTATAGTCAGGTAAATGTCTCCTAAAGCTCCTTGAATTCTAGCTTCCACGCTTTTATCAGGCATTGTTTGCAAACAATCTAAAGCCATTTGCTGATATCGTAAGGCTTGATTATAATCGCTTTTTTTTAAATAGATGATTCCTAAATGAGTGAGAATGCTAGCATATTCAGAAGATTGATTATTTGACCTAGCATATTGTAAACTTTGCTGGAAGGCACTTAGCGATTCAGACAGGTTATTTATATGTAAATAAGTTTTTCCTATTAAAATCAGGCTGTTAGTTAATCCAATGCTATCGCCTAACTCTTTAAATAATTCCTGAGCTTGACTAAATGCATCCAAGGCATTGGCGGTTTGATTTATTTGACTGTACACTTGTCCTATTTGACATAACGATAGTGCCTGTAGGTTTTTGTCGTTGTTTTTTAGCGATAATTCATACACTTCATGATTACTTTCTAAAGCTTTTGGATAGTTCGCAAATTGAGTATATACCATACCTTTGTTGGCCATGGCTTTAATTCGAAGTGGTTCATTTACATTTACAACCGCCACATCAATTGCTTTATCGAAACAATCTAAAGCAGCAATGTATTCACCCAGCGAAAAATAAGCTTTCCCCATGCCATTGTACGTTTCGCCTTTAAATAGGGCACTATTTGCATTTTCGGTATACTCAAGAACTTTCTTGAAATACGCTATGGATTCGTTATTTTTATTTTGATTCAGGCATGCTTCGGCTAAAATAAAATAAAGTTTATATTCGTTAGAATTGGGTGATAATTTATTTTCATTTGAAATATAGGACGAAATAATGTCTTGCGTTAATTGATTTGCTTTAAAAACATGAGCCATACTTGATGTTTTATAGCAAGCATTAAAAAGATCTAATCCAGTTAAACTTTTCATTGCATATTCATTAGCCTTAGCCAGTTGCAGAATTTTATCAGCCATATTTGGTTGATCATTTACATTTTGCAGCAATGTATTGAACTCGGTTTCTTGTGGATTTTTTTGCGAATGAATAATTGGTGAATTGAATACAAATACAATAAGAATTAAAAGAAGGTATATTAAAATCTTATTTGAAATATTTATTAAATAATTGTTTCGCATTGGTAGATTAAAAATAAAGAGTGAAATATGTTGTTTAAAAGTAATTAAACTTTTTAGTTGTGCAAAAAATCCATAAACAGAGTGTTCTAATTTTTTCTTGATTATTCAATTCTACTGGTAATAGTTCCATCAGCAATTTGAGTTGTGATTGTATCATTAATATTGATTTGATTTACTGATTTAATAGCTTTCCCGTTGTAATAAGTAATAGAGTATCCTTTTTTTAAGATGTTTAAAGGATCACTTAGTTTTATTTTCTCATCTAACCATTTAATTTGGTTTTGCTTGATTGAAAATAGCCGGTGAGTGGTGAGTATTAAGGATTGAGTTAGTTGGGCTAGTCTTACATTTTCGGATTTAATGAGATACTTAACAGATTTGCTCACACTTTTGGTACTCTCGATTAACCGTTGTTTATGACGAGCAATCATAAACTGGGACGATTTTCGTAGTGTTTCGGAATATCGTGATAGATTTTTAGCGTTAGAATCAATTCGATTTCGAATTAAAGGAATGGTTTTTAATGCTAACTGATTAAGTTTAGTTTTATGTTGAGTAATGATGGTTTTAGATAGCGATTGTAAAATTTGTTGATAATCATTTAGTAAACCATCAATTTCTAAAGCTTTTGACAGGATGTATTCCGCCACAGCGGTAGGTGTTTTCAAGCTATTAAATGCTACTAAATCAACAATGGTTTGATCTCTATCGTGACCAATTCCTGTAATGACCGGTATGGGAAACTGACAAATATTTGCTGCAATGGCATATGAATCGAAACTGGCCAAATCAGTTGTTGCACCACCACCTCGAACAATTACTACGGCATCAAATAATTGCCCTTGCTCAAAAATTTGCTCCAATGCATGAATAACCGATTCCTCGGTTTTATCGCCTTGCATGATAGCAGGAAAAATTTGTGTTTGAAAAGCAAAATTATAGGGATTGTGATTTAGCTGATGTATGAAATCCTCATAACCTGCTGCTGTTGGCGATGAAATAATAGCAATTCGCTGAATGATGCGTGGATCAGGAAGTTCCTTATTTAAATCATATATTCCTTCGTCTTGCAGTTGATTGATAATTTCGGCTCTTCGGCGAGCCATATCGCCCATTGTGTAGGTTGGATCAATATCTTTGATGTTAAACGATAAACCAAAAACCTCCTGATATTCAATAATTCCTCTAACCAATACCTTAATTCCGGCAGTTAGGACTTGTTTAGATGTGGTTTCGAAATATGGTTTAATCATTCGAAACGAGTAAGCCCAAATAATGGCTTTCAGTCGAGCAATTATTTGATTCGTTTTCTCATCTTTTTGAATCAATTCTAAGTAGCAATGCCCGTTGTGATTGACTTTTAACTCTCCAATTTCAGCTACAACCCAAACTGGATCGCTTAAATTAGTTTGAACAACTTCTTTGAGCCGATTATTTAATTCGTATAGAGAAATGGCTTGTTCAGTCATTATTTTATAACTTTTTGAGTATAAATGTTTCCCGCTTGAGTGATTTTTAAAACATATAAACCTGATGGTAAATAGCCAATATTTTTAAGAGAATAGGGCTTGTTATACAGATTTTTATTTAAAATTAATTGCCCATTGGAAGCATACAATTCAACTCGAATGGATTTCGTGTTTAGAACTTGATTACTATTCATATTAATGTAATCAACAAAGGGATTGGGCGATATACTCCAATTCCCAATTTTTTTTCCATTGTTAGAAAGAGCGATGCCTGATTCAAGTGCTTTGTTGAAATTAGGAATTCCATAACCCCATTGGGCTAAAGGAGAGGTATAATGATTACTGCTTTTTTTGATGAGATCTACGATATCGGTTGCTTTTAAATTTGGCAATGCTTGCCATAAACAGGCGCAGATACCTGATACAAGCGGAGCAGAAAACGAAGTACCACCATTAAACGATAGAGTACCCGAACTGTTTTGATTGGCAACATTTATTCCCATGGCAACAATATCAGGTTTCACACGACCATCAGAAGTGGGACCAATACCCGAAAAAACTGCAATAAGTGAGTCTGGAGACATGGCACCAACCGTCATTACTCCTTTAGCATCAGATGGCATGGTGATGTATTTCCAAACATTATGTCCTTCATTACCTGCACTCACAACTACAATTAACCCTTTTTGAGAAGCTAAACTGGCAGCAGTTGATATTCGAGTCGATGAATTGGTTTGATTGTAGGTGTAATTAAATTGAGGATCTGAAAACAGAGAATAGCCTAGAGAGGTATTAATTATATCAACCCCAACGCTGTCTGCAAATTCAGCTGCAGCAATCCAATTATCAGCTTCTATCGGATATTCCGATGCATTATCTTCAGAGCGTAAAAGCCAAAACCGAGCATCAGGAGCCGTTCCCATGAAAAAATTTTCCTGATAACCTCCAATAACCGATAGAACTTGCATGCCGTGCGTGTGTTCCATGAAAATATCGGATTGTGGATTCACAAAATCATGAGTCCCCAATAGTTGGTTGTTCGAAAACAAATTAGAAAATAGTGGAAGTTCATTTACTTTATAAAAGCCAGCATCAATAATGGCAATTTGCATATTGTCACCTTTAAATCCCAGATTATGCAAAGGAATACCGTTTATGGTATTTATTTGCATAAATGCATCACCATAAGTTGTATTAAAAAGGCTGTTTTTAAGAGGATAAGTCTCTGATTTACTCCATTTAGACAAAGTGCTTTTTTGTTGAGCAGGTTTTGTTAATTCCACTAATTCAACGAATGATAATCTGGTTAGTGTATCCATTAATAATTGATTGGCACTGGTAGCAACCACGCCATTTACCCACTTTAATTTATGTTGAATTTGTATTCCTAGCTTGACCAAGCTGTCGCAAAAAATGGATGACAATGGCAAGTCGGTTTCGTCAATCAAAATGGATTGTTTTGCCCTGCGTTCAATCGCTCTATCAGATAAAAAGGATTGTGGATGTGTGATTAATTGCTCAGAACCTACTTTATTGGTGAATCCAATAAAATAGGATTGGGTTAAACCAACTTCAGGTTTTAATAATATCAAAATCATCCCTATTAGGAAGGAGATTTTTTTTACTCGTTTACCTGAAGAAAAATTCATTTGAGTTGAATTAAGGTCTCAGACCTATTTATTGTTTTTCGTTTGTGCTCTTAATGAATTTATTAGCTAAATAAAATACGACATTATTTCCAACGAAGTACTTACATAGAGTATATCAATTATAAATACGAATATAATGTACTGAAAATAGCATTTTATAAATGTTTGTTCAGTATTATTTGTTTTTCATCATCTCTGTTGGATCGTTACGAAAATTCTCTGGATCTTGAAATTGATCTTTGTTTTTCATTAATTCATCCATTTGCTTTTGCATGATACTATCTTCCTCCGATTTATTTAACGAAACTCCTCTCACATAATCTATTTGTTTGATTATTGCTCCTTGGTCGTCGTAATAAATCCATTTTCCATGTTCTAAGCCATTGTAGTAGCCTCCAGTGATTTCGGGCTTCCCGTTTTCATGCAAATAAAGGTATGAACCATGTATTAAATTGTTTTGGTGCTGCGACTTAATTTTTAAAGCTCCTGACTCGAAATAGCATATCCATTCACCCTCTTTTTTATCGTTTTTCCAATTAATCTCTTCCGAAATTTTCCCATTCGGATAAAATATTTTTTCTTTCCCTTCTTTTAATCCATTGATATAGTTTCCATTGGACGTTTTCTCTCCTTTTTCGTTAAAAAAAATCCAAACACTGTCGCGTTTATTGTTTATATAATTTCCTTTTGCAAGTAATATTCCTTTTTCATCGAAAAGTTCTGCTCTGCCAACTTTCCCATCCGTTGTGTAGTTTATTCTCGCTTTAGTTTTTCCATTTGCATAATAACGAACCATTTCACCAACTGGAATGTCATTTTTAAATGTGGCAGTATATGCCAATCGACCATTGGGATATTTTTTCCCCCAAGCACCCTGTTTTAATCCTTTTGAATCGGTTTTGTTAGCTCCTTCTTTGGTTGAATTAATAGTATTTTGACTTTGAGGAGCTGGTGCCATCGAACTAAACGCATCGCCAACCTGAGCTATTGAGCTGGTAACAAATACAAATGCACTGAAAAAAAATACGACAGTTTTTAACATCTTAATTGGTTTTTGTGCGTAAAATTAATGAATTCCTAATCATTGCAAAAGTTATCATCATTTTACATTAACGATTATGCCTTTTCATGAATTAGTTAAACTTATTAAGCCTTTCTTTTGTTTAAATTTTATGCCAATGGTTGAAATGAAAATCAATTATACTATGAAAAATTTAGGTAGCTTGATATTGTTTGTGTTTGTCTTGTCGTTTTTTTATTCATGCTCGCGGAATGATGACCTCATAAGTGAGGTAAAAAACTATTCTCATTTTGTTTCGGCAAAGGAAGTCAAAAGTTATTCCAAAACAGATATTTCAGCTGCATTTTCTCTTTTTGCCAATCAATATCCTGACATGGCCAGTTTGGCAACACACGTTAGCAGCGGAGTTAAGGTTTTTTATGTTGTTTATAAAACAAAACACACAAATAATCAGGAAATTAATGTTTCGGGTTTAGTTTGTATACCCCAAGGGAATAATGAGCCATTAACACTATTGAGTTTTCAAAATGGGACTAATGTAAAACATGCGAGTGCCCCATCGAAAAGCATGCTGAACCCCGAGTTTATTTTCTTACACGCAATGGCAGCTTTGGGATATGTCATTTTAATTCCCGATTACACTGGGTTTGGTGCTTCCGAGTCTTATTTTCATCCTTATTTATTCAAATCGCTGTTTCAATCAACAATAACCGATTTTATTAAGGCTGTTGAGGAGTGGGAGCATGGAGGGGACTCAGGTTTTGCATTAAATGGAGATTTGTTTTTAACCGGTTATAGTTTAGGTGGATGGGCTTCGTTGGTAACGCATAGGTATATTGAGCAAAACCCAATTAGCGGCATTAAACTTATTGGTTCGGCGTGTGGAGCAGGTTCGTATAATTTAGAAGGGGTTCAGGAGCTGCTTTTCCATCAAACCAATTATGTGCAACCTTTTTATATTCCATTTGTAATTATGGGGTATAAATCCGTTGGAGCACTTACTGGAAACTTGTCGCTTTATTTTGCTGAACCGTATGCATCCCGACTTCCTGATTTGATGACAGGGGCGTATTCTGCCGGCGAGATAAATGCTCAACTATCGAAAAATATGAGCGAATTATTGAGTCCTAATATGTCTGCTAACTATTCGACCGATTCAAAATATGATCAATTGCGTATGCAGTTGAAAGATAACAGTCAGGATGCTTGGAAAAATAGTTCGCCTATTTGGCTCTATCATGGTACTGCTGATGTTCATGTGCCGTTTTCAATTTCAGAGGATCTCTATCATCAGTTTCAGGATTTGGGACAAACCGAAAATCAAGTGAGTTTTACCGTAATGCAGGGAAAGGATCATGCAACTGGAGTAATGCCAATGTATATGGATGTTTTAAATAGGTTGGAGTTACTGAAATCAAGTAATTGAAGATACATTATTGTTAACGAAATTGGGCATTTGTTAGTGAGTAAATCATGTTAAAGTAGCTGACAGGATTAACTAGATTTACATGTTTTGATAAGCATTACGATTGATTTTAGGGTCATTTTTTTTTAAGTAAATTAAGTATATCATGTTAAAATAATTAGCCGGATTAACATGCAATGCGATTTATTACCATTAATTGTATTTGCGATACTTTCTTTTAACAGTAACAGAAGTTCCGAAATGGATCAACAATCCGATTTCATGACCAATGCCATTTAGGTAATTTACTACTTGTACTTCATGCTGTTTAGTTAGGTTTTCAACAGCTTTCAGTTCAACCACAACTTCATTATTTACAAATAAATCAGCATAATAATCGCCTACCTGGATATTCTCATAAAATACCGAAACTGGAAATTGCTGTTCCACGCTCAATCCATTTTTCTTTAATTCAATCACCATCGAGTCTTCATAAACTTTCTCTAAAAAATTAGCACCCAGTGTATTGTGAGATTTATAGGCGTATGCAATGATCTTTTGGGTTATTGAATCTATATTCATATTTTTTGTCCATTAAGCCTCAATTAATTGTTCTATGTAACGTTTCATATCGTTCAGTTTTTATTAATTCGACTTCGTTTTATTTATCACACCTGACAGGTTTCAAAAACCTGTCAGGTGTGAGGTACCGTGTGTCGCTTTGTTATAATTCCATCCATTTTTCACTTTTCCAATTTCGATTTTATTATCATGCATGTATTTAAAATTCGCCTGCTCATCGAACTATCTTATCACCTTATCGCGATGAAGTTTTGCATCAAAGTTTCAATTCCAGTATGGTGCGATTGGTAGCAAATCAACTTTTTTCGCATTGTCCGCATTCTTGGTTGTTTCAATTCCAGTATGGTGCGATTGGTAGGTTATAGGATTATTAGGAACTGAACAATAATTAGGCGGGTTTCAATTCCAGTATGGTGCGATTGGTAGATGGTGTATGTTGGTCCATTGTCAGCAAACAATATGTGTTTCAATTCCAGTATGGTGCGATTGGTAGCGGGATAAAGCGATGGAGGAATATACACATCTTGGTTTCAATTCCAGTATGGTGCGATTGGTAGTCCTTCGAAAAAAGGAAAAAGGCGTTTTTATTATTCGTTTCAATTCCAGTATGGTGCGATTGGTAGAAATGTCACTATAAAATAAGCGAGAACGCGCAGAAAGTTTCAATTCCAGTATGGTGCGATTGGTAGATGAGCAATACTTTTAGCCCCGTAGCAGAAAAATTGGTTTCAATTCCAGTATGGTGCGATTGGTAGTGTGTGTCGCTTAAAGAAGGGAATATCGTATTTAGTTTCAATTCCAGTATGGTGCGATTGGTAGTGTAATCGCACAGCCCGAAGCCGCGACAGGCGTAGGTTTCAATTCCAGTATGGTGCGATTGGTAGTAATCTGAGGTATCTGTTCAGTGTACTGTTGCATACGTTTCAATTCCAGTATGGTGCGATTGGTAGGGCCCAAAACAAACCCTCTTTCCTCTGCTCATTTTGTTTCAATTCCAGTATGGTGCGATTGGTAGGAAAAACGCATTGATTATAGCAGGCTTACTTGTCGGGTTTCAATTCCAGTATGGTGCGATTGGTAGGCTTCATCGGCATTGGAGTAAAAGGTATGCTTAGTGTGTTTCAATTCCAGTATGGTGCGATTGGTAGCGCTGCATGGCCTTGGTGGCTGTGCTTCCAAAGCTCTGTTTCAATTCCAGTATGGTGCGATTGGTAGTGCGAACACTTACACCTGCCCCCGGTCACTTGGATGTTTCAATTCCAGTATGGTGCGATTGGTAGCCTCCAAAGCGCGCAGACAAATACCTCACTTATGCGTTTCAATTCCAGTATGGTGCGATTGGTAGTGCAACACATTATAAGCATATATGTTGCGAAATAGGGTTTCAATTCCAGTATGGTGCGATTGGTAGGACGATAAGCTGATATTAACCGGCCCTATTGTTAATTAGTTTCAATTCCAGTATGGTGCGATTGGTAGAGACGGCGAAAAAGTGGATAGGATATTTATAGGCAAGTTTCAATTCCAGTATGGTGCGATTGGTAGCCATTAATCGGAAAACTATAATCGAAAATAAAAAGTTTCAATTCCAGTATGGTGCGATTGGTAGTCAAAAACTAATGCCGACTTTCAGAATCAAAGTCGTTTCAATTCCAGTATGGTGCGATTGGTAGCGAAACAAAACATCGCTTCGTTTGAGATTATATTACGTTTCAATTCCAGTATGGTGCGATTGGTAGAACAAAGGCGGTATTAGGGTGAATGATGATGACAAGTTTCAATTCCAGTATGGTGCGATTGGTAGTAAATTCGGCATCAGCTTTTAAGTGACCCAAAGCATGTTTCAATTCCAGTATGGTGCGATTGGTAGAGCTTTATCAAAGGTTACGGAATCGGCCATTATTTTGTTTCAATTCCAGTATGGTGCGATTGGTAGCACCCGAAATCAAACCATCTGAAATCTGTTTTTCAAGTTTCAATTCCAGTATGGTGCGATTGGTAGTGTAATAGCACACTAAATAGGTATCTAAGATTACCGTTTCAATTCCAGTATGGTGCGATTGGTAGAATCATTGATTACTAACGAGGTGAGTGGTGCTATAAAGTTTCAATTCCAGTATGGTGCGATTGGTAGTTTTTAATATACTAAAACAAAACGGACGTGATTTATGTTTCAATTCCAGTATGGTGCGATTGGTAGCCCGACCGTTTTAATACTTTATTTAAGTATCAAACATCGTTTCAATTCCAGTATGGTGCGATTGGTAGAGTAAACACTATGTTAAGTAATGAAAGTGATTATCCCGTTTCAATTCCAGTATGGTGCGATTGGTAGAGCTGACATAAAAGCCAATTCGCTATCGAATAGGAGTTTCAATTCCAGTATGGTGCGATTGGTAGATCTAAGGGGTCGTTAACACGTATTATGTTTGTTCCGTTTCAATTCCAGTATGGTGCGATTGGTAGTTAGCTGTTAACAGACAACTTTTCGACGAGAATTTGATGTTTCAATTCCAGTATGGTGCGATTGGTAGCGATAAGCTGATATTAACCGGCCCTATTGTTAATTAGTTTCAATTCCAGTATGGTGCGATTGGTAGACCGTATTTCGATTCGATGTAAGCCTTCATTTTTTGTTTCAATTCCAGTATGGTGCGATTGGTAGTAAAACGATAGAGCCGTTCATAAATGCTTCTATGAGTTTCAATTCCAGTATGGTGCGATTGGTAGTCAGGAATGCTGGCCCGATGTGATGTATTTTTTAGTTTCAATTCCAGTATGGTGCGATTGGTAGCTGTCATTATTGGTGATTTGCTGTCCCATTATTGAGTTTCAATTCCAGTATGGTGCGATTGGTAGGTTATGAATGATTCAGTAACATGTTCGAAATCAAGTTTCAATTCCAGTATGGTGCGATTGGTAGAGTAAACACTATGTTAAATAGTGAAAATGTTTATCCGTTTCAATTCCAGTATGGTGCGATTGGTAGCAGAAGAAAAAATAGACCTTACTACAATTATTGCTGTTTCAATTCCAGTATGGTGCGATTGGTAGTTTTGATAAAAATTAAACGGAACACTTCGTCTTAGTTTCAATTCCAGTATGGTGCGATTGGTAGTACAACTTTCGATTTTCCATTTAATGTTTATTGGAAGTTTCAATTCCAGTATGGTGCGATTGGTAGACAAATCGAAAACGCAAAGAGAGCTTATAACTTAACCAGTTTCAATTCCAGTATGGTGCGATTGGTAGGTTAACTGTTTTTGTTTTTGGGACTTCTTTTTTTAGTTTCAATTCCAGTATGGTGCGATTGGTAGCTTGTGTAAACTTATTTCAGGATGTAGATGTATTTGTTTCAATTCCAGTATGGTGCGATTGGTAGTTCATCGGCATTGGAGTAAAAGGTATGCTTTACGTGTTTCAATTCCAGTATGGTGCGATTGGTAGAATATTTCGAGATGGCAGTTACCTGCTCCACGGCCCAAGTTTCAATTCCAGTATGGTGCGATTGGTAGGGAAATAAAGGAATTGTGAAGGTTCGAGATACCGCAGTTTCAATTCCAGTATGGTGCGATTGGTAGAGTCTATATCTGTTACCAAAATTATCTATTGCATTGTTTCAATTCCAGTATGGTGCGATTGGTAGTGTTTTAAAACACAACTACCAAATTACCGATCCCTGTTTCAATTCCAGTATGGTGCGATTGGTAGACTTGCCCCACCTTAACAAATTAATATAAATTAAGTTTCAATTCCAGTATGGTGCGATTGGTAGATAATAAATCAAAACCATGTGGTACAGAAATTAACGTTTCAATTCCAGTATGGTGCGATTGGTAGCAAACGCAATGACATACACAGCAGTTTCAGCGGAGTTTCAATTCCAGTATGGTGCGATTGGTAGTCATACCCAAAAGTATGTATGTGGGCCGGTAAATGGGTTTCAATTCCAGTATGGTGCGATTGGTAGGATTTAGGCGGCACCGTTTTAGTTGATGCGCAAGTATGTTTCAATTCCAGTATGGTGCGATTGGTAGTTATCGTTATCAAATAATTTGACTGCATTTCTATGTTTCAATTCCAGTATGGTGCGATTGGTAGACAGGCTGATATTAACCGGCCATATCGTTAATTAGTTTCAATTCCAGTATGGTGCGATTGGTAGCGCAAATGGCCGATATCACCGTTGCGGCGATAGC
>JBBQUP010000053.1:0-24970 GCA_038212305.1 Bacteroidales bacterium | reverse complement strand
ACAAGGGGGCATGCCCCCTTGTTGTTGTTCTTCGGTTTCGTATTTTAGCACTTATCGATTTTAGTTTTCCTACTATTTTCGTTAGTTCTTCTTCTTCGCATACCAGTAGCAGGTGCATGTGGTCGCCACAGATATTATATTCGAGTATATTCAGCTTATCATTTATTGCTATTTCGGCAATGGTTTCGGTAATTATTATTGCATCCTCTTCATCGATCCACTCGGGTTTGCCAAGTACCACATGATTGTCGAACATACGTTGCGAGTATCGAGAGTTGTGAGTTGCCGTAGTTACATGCCATGCTTTTTTTCTTTTCTCAGTAAAAATATTAGGGAACTCGTTTTGCCAATTAAAAGCTTTATCGCCTGCTACTGCGGGGTCGCTAATGAGCGAATTACCACATTTTATATTGTTATTGAGCTTGTTTAGTTTTCGTCCTTTTTGGGCGGTACGCAGCCAAAGCGATAGTTTGGCAATTTCGATAGATTCTTCGTTTAGGTCAATGCCGTAGATGTTTTTTTCGAGGATGTCGGTGGTAATGTCGGAGAAGACAAGCCCAGCACCAAACAGTTGAGCACGTAAATCATCGATTTTGCGGTGTTCGGTAATCAAAAAATCTAAGGCCTGATTTAAAAATGCGCCTGAACCACAAGCAGGGTCGAGAATGGTAAGGGATAAAAGCCAGTTGCGGTATTGGGTTAGCTTATCGTCGAGCGATGTAATGGTTTCTTTCTTGCGGTTTTTACGTCCTTTTGCGTACTCTTCGTCAATAATATTGAGTTGGGTGCGCTTAGTCTCGCAGAGTTTGCCAATGGTATTTTCGACAATGTATTTAGTTATGTATTTGGGGGTGTAGAAAATACCGTCCTTTTTACGTTTGGTTTTATCGGACTCAACTTTCTCGCCTTTAATTTCGGCTTGAACGTTTTCGATTTCACCCAATGAGTGTTCGAAAATATGACCGAGGATGTTAACGTCCACATCGGTTTCGAAATCGTAGTTACTGAGCTTTAGGGTGTGGTGGTGCAGAATATCATCGTCGATGGCAATGTTATCGAGTATTTCATCGGGAGCAAAAAGTCCGCCATTGTATGCGTATATATCGTATTGCTTGCCCTTGTAACCGGTATTCATGTATCCAAAATACTTTTTAAAACGGTCGTATAACGGCACGTACTCGTCGAGTTCGTCTTTTAGGGTTTTCCATTGTTTAACAATTTCACTAATTGAGTTTGGTGGTAGCAATAGACGGTCTTCGGCAAAAAAGATGAACAAGAAACGGTCGAGCAGTTTTTGAGTTTTCTTGAATAAAAGGAGTTTATCGGTTTCGGGATTGTTTTTGACAAGATTGGTGTAAATCGCTTCGCGAAATTTAGAGTAATCGGCGTATAGTTTCTTGGTGATATTTTCTTCTTGTAAAACAGATGATTCTTTGATTTTAAGCGGTAAATCGTTAAGCAGATTGTCTTTGGAAAGGCAAAGCCAGAGAATTGAAAACTGCTCGCGCGACAATCGAAATAAATCGAAATCGAGATGGTCCACGGCATTTTGAATGTAAAAGCGCAGTTTTTCGAAGTTGGAGGTTATGACATACACGCATTTCGGATGGTGGTTCTTGTATCCGAATGCCTGTGTCTCGATTTTATCTAAGTCGGTGGTGTCGGTTCCTTTCAATTCAATAACTGCAATGGCGTCTTCACCTTTCATTATCGCACCATCGGCTTTTTTGCTGTTGACGATGTTTTTTAATTCGGTGGTGAGGTTGAAGTTCGGCTGCGGATTCAAGGTGTAACCCAAAATAGAAACGAAGAGTTCACGCAAAAATCCTTCTTGGAATTGCTCTTCTTTGGCGTTTCGTATGTTCTCCTGAATGGTTAAGTTGCCGAAATAATCTTGAAACTGCTTGTATTTCTTTTCAATTAGAACGGTATCTAATTCGTTAAGGTATTTTTTTTCAATTGATTTTTGAAATAAACTCATCGCGTAATTATAAACTCATTGTTAATTGAATCATTGGTTTGCAAAATACAATTTTGCGGGGGGATTGTTTGTGAAATTTTATTTGCAGGTTAGTTAAGGGTCGGCTGGACTGGGAGGGTTATTGCTAATGGTTGATGTTATGAAAAGTGGCGGGATTATAAGTTAACATAGTCTAATTTAGCTAGTTTTTGAACAAGAACAAAACTCTCATGAACTAGCATTTCCCGCCATTTTTTATGATCACATATAGGAGGTAGGTTACTTACATTCAGTATACTGAATAATGTGTTTTGTTAATTCATTCCAATTAATATCAGTAGTTTTAGAAAGGTTGCTACATTTATTCCATAATGCAGGAAACTCTTTTTTATATTTACTTTTTTCCATTTTGTATGCAGCAGGGTCACTATCAAGCATAATATAATATGATTTGGCGATTCCTCCAACAACTTTTATGCCTGCAATTCCAAGAGAAGCAGTTTCTTTTGCATAAGGATCATGATATACTTTTACTATTTTGCTGAAATCTGGGTTTAGTAATTGCATTAACATGGGCGTTGTTTTTTTCTTAATCTTTACGTTAACAGTCTCAAAATACACATAACCCTGACTTAGAAAATCCTGATTTAATTTTTCATTAGTCCACTTTTTAGCATCAGTAGCAAAATCAATGGCTTTACTTAGCTTATCCAAACCACTTGGTGGTAAATACATAAACTTAACCGAATTCGGTTTTAGTTTGTGGATTGTTCCTGTCCCATCTTCAATTTTAATTAATTTTATTAAACCTTTTTTGCGGTCAATATCGGTTAACGTACCCTTTATTTCAACTCCATTCTCCAATGTGACATAGGAAGTTTTTTTGTGCGAAAACACTTTTGATGGTGATAATAATTCTTGAGCATTTGCACTCAATGCCAAAATGAGTGTTAGTGCTACTAACGTTAATTTTTTCTTCATTACTATTATTTTATTATACTACTTACTCTTACGATTTTCAGTATCCTCGTCCTACTTTCTTGAAGGGTTTTCGGAATATCCCTGTTTGATTATTTTATTGTTCTCTTAACACTAAGGCCAAAATATCCCCATACTTATCCGTTTGCGTTATAACTGTCAATGCTTTCCATTTTTCTCCACTTACGCTTCATCCATCAACTCGCTACAACTAGTTACTGTAGTAGTTATAAGCGATATGGCATAGGCAATGGCTGACTGAGAGTTTTCGAGAAGTATGGTTTTATTGCCTGATATACCTCTACCACAGTTTCCATCTAAATTAATAAGTGGCTTTCGTAGATTGTTTTCGCCAAAAAACCAATTTATGGCTCTATTCATTTTCTCAAGCCATTGAATCTCTTTGTTTTGATTATAAAGCTTATTCATTAACAAAATATACCACATGACTTCTATTGCAAGCTGATCAGCATCATTTTTACGGCTTAAACGGCTCTCTTTTAATGGCATAGTGCCAAAATAACTACTAAAATAGTGCTGTTCGATAAAGTGTATGCTCTTTCGAATGGTTTCGGAAATTTGACGGTCGTTTTGAACTGAATTGGCATGTAACAATGCCAGTGGAATAATAGCTAAATCTGATTCAAAACCAATAGTATACCAATTCCATTGATCGAATGAATTTTTCTGATAAGATGCAACCAGCTGTTTTGCTAGTTTTTTTTGATGGTTGAATAAATACTCATCGCCGCTATTAATGGTTAAATACTCACTAAGGCCAATTAATGCAAACGCTTGTAGTCTTGTATTTGTGATGTTATTAACATGAGGTAATGCATTGAAGAATACATTTTTAGCTAGTTGCTCGAATGCTTTATTAGGCGCAAGTTTTACTGCATTTCCTAGTGCCCAAATAGCAATTGCAATTTGATTATTTGATCCATCTTCAATAAATTGGTGGTTCGGGGATAAACTACCATAAAAACTACCATTTGATTGCTGCAACATTTTTATGAATCCCAAAAAAAGTGTAGCGTGTTTTTGATGTTTATCATTAGGGAATTCTTGATAAAATAATAACGAACTGACTAAGGCTAAAGCATTTCCACTTAGTTGATACCCTGCTTGTTGGTGCGCAACTCCTTGTGTGTTGTAATTAACCAAGCCTACATGATCGGTGTGTTGTTCTATTGCATTGAATGAGGCAGGCGGAAGTAATGGTAACTGAATAATGGTTGGATTGGGTGTTTGTTTCTTAGCTTGTGTAAGAATTGTTTCAATTTGAGCTAAGTATTTCAACCCTAGTTTTTCGGGTCTATAAATTTTTCCTGCATCTGAGGCTGCTTCGCGATATTGATTTAATTTGGATTGGTCGTTAATTAACATCGATAGTTGTTCTGCAAATAAATCGGGCATGTCAAAAGGGACTAGCTCGCCTCTACCATCTGAAAGCAATTCTTTTGCATGCCAAAAAGGTGTTGCATAAATAGCTGCTCCACATGCTAAGGCTTGTATTAAGGTGCCACTCTGATTATTTGAGTCTTCGGAATAAGGAGCTATAAAAATATCACAAGCATTCATGAATTCCATTACTTCATTCAACGATGCTGATTGCTCGATGAAAATAACGTTGTTTCCTACTCCTAAATGGCAAGCTTGCCATCGTAATTGATATCGGGTTAAATCGTTTTGTTTACAAGTATTATTAGGGTTCGTTAAGCCCATGTGAATAAAAATTAAATCCGGATGGCGTCCAATTAAGAATGGTAATGCAGCTACTATGTTTTCAAATCCTTTTTGAGATGATAAAAAACCAAATCCTCCTAGGATGGTTTTTCCATCGTAGCCAAGATTCTTTTTTAGTTGTTCACGACTGGCGGATTTTTCACTCCACGCGACGGGATAGTCAGTCAACCAAAGCTTATCGTGTTGTATTTTAAATGTGTGCTCAGCAATTTCTGCCGATTGATTGGATAATACAACAACAGAATTGGATATTTTATTGATATGTAAAACAATCTGTTTTTGTAATGGTGTTGGGTTCGAAGTTAATTGATGTAGCGTTGTAAATATGGGGATGGTTATGGATTGAAGTAGAATTACCATGAATCGTCCATCTTCGCCTCCAAATGCCTCAAAGTGATGTTGTACAATTACCAAATCGTAGTGTTGATTTATAAATTGGGAAGCGTTCAAATAGTCATGAATATTGTTTTTTCTAATTGTAAACGATAGAGCAGGATTTGTCCCATTATTTTCATTAACAACACCTATTAAATCAAGTTTTTCTGGTGAAATAGTTTTTAACGATTCAATTAGGTTTTGGGAATATGATGTTAGAGGACATCCTTGTGCGCTATAAGGAGTTAGAATTGCAATCTTCATAGTTGTATTTATTGAGGGATTGTTTGCTGTTCAAAACAAAAATGTCGAAAAAAAAATAGGGTGATAATTGCTTTGAAATATCACCCTATGAAAATATTAAAAATCCTTTTATTTAAGCAAGTTTTTAAATTTATTCTTCACATCCTCAACGCCTTTTTTAACTTTTGGATCCTCCATCAATTTTTCAACTGCTTTTTCTCCCTCTTTTTGGAGTTCTTGCTTAAGTTCTTGTTTTATTTGATCTTTAGCTTTATCAGCATTAATTGCGAAAGTTGGTTTTAGAATGGTACCTCCAATTACTATTTCAACTGGCAGATCATCACCTTTAGGAGATAGAGAAAGTCCCAACTGGGTACCCATATTCGATATTTCACTTCTGGTCATTGGCATAGCCATTCTATATTCCATGGTTTTGTCTAAATTTTGATGACCTTGAATATTGACTGTTTTGCCGAGCATTTTTGCATCAAAAGGACTGACGATTAAATTACCATTTTGGAGTTTGAAATTAACTAATAAGTCTGACACCGTAATTTTTTTGTATTTTTCGTCTTTTAACATCGATACCAAGCCTGATTGTACTTTTGAGCCAGAAACCTCGATGCTTTCTGATTTTAAGTTACCTAATCCATTGATGGTTGACAAAACAGGCATCATGTTATTACCAATTTCACTGGTGTACGAAAATTTGGAATTCACTAATCCTTGAGCCAATTTAGCAATAGGTAATAGCTTCTCGATTGTTGAAAACGATGATGCTGCCTGACTAATACTAATTTTACTGGCATCAAATCCAAAATCAATAAATGGTTTTTCAGGGTTTTGGGTGTTGTATTGCCCAGTCATTAACATGTTACCGCCCAATAAATTCATATTCAATCCATCCATAACAACACGTCCATCTTTAACAATTATTTTACCAGATGAATTGTTAATGGTTAATTTGTCGTAGGTGAGTTTGTCAATTTTTGATGTTAATACAAAATCAATATTTTTTGGCACAACTACCGGTTTGGTATTGGTTGTATCTGCTTTAGCCGCCGCGGTATCGCTCGATAAGGCCATTAACTCGTTGGTGTCGATAACTTTTGAATAATGATTAAGATTTCCTTTTAAAACGCCATCTTTTAACGCATAGGCCAAATAATTTTCAAGTTTTCCTTGTAATTCAAAATCACTTTTGCCCAATCGACTCTTAAATGCAACCAATTCGAGGTAACGGGGTGAGAAATTTAAGGTAGCATCGTCAATAAAATAGGGCATGGGCAAATCTTTACTGGTGAACTCAAAACCTTTAAGCGTCATTTTACCATCGGCTTTAATTTGCTCATATTGTTCATTTTCAATCATCGAATAGTTACCCGCTAGGGCAATATCTGCATTTACAATACCTTTCATCTCCATACTATCCAAAGGAAGTGCTTTTTTTAACGAGCCTAAATCCAAAATTCCTTGCATGGCGCCTTTAAATGTTGCATTCGAAATAGGAGTAATAATGTTTAGTGATGCTCCAAATGGGTTGTTCGCCACTTTAAAGCTAAACTTATCGATGTTGGTTACAGTGCCATCTAAGCTACCTCCAGGGTTGTTAACGGTTGTCGAAATTTGAATGTCCTGTATCGATTCAGGTAGATCGGGATATTTAATACTTCCATTGTTGACTGCTAAAACCAAATTAAATGCTGGAAGATGATCTGTATCAACATATAAACCTTTTAGTGCTGCTTCTAGTTTTAATGTTCCCGATGTTTTTACCGACTCAATATTTTTAAGCATTTCGGCAGGCAAAAGACCCAATAAGGTTTTAAATTCAGTTTCGCGAGCAAACATTTTCAAGTCCATGTCAAATCCAACTTCGGGCATACTAAACCATCCATCCACACCTAGCGAAAGTTTATTAAGTGTAACATCGCTCTCTTTAAATGTGAAAATAAATTTAGCTAAATCCAAAATGGCATGTGCATCAACACCCATTGGAACATTTTTTAAATAAGTCGATTCGCCCATTTTTAAAGTGAAATTATCAACACCGCCTTTTATTTTTAAGTCAGTAATCATCTCTTTCAAATCTCCTGTCATTGATGCATTTATGCCTGTTAAGGAGGTCATTAATGCCATAGTTCTATCGGTGTAAATGATGCGACTATCCGTAATGTTAATTTTTTGCAAATTGGCAATAAATGGCTTTGCAGTAGTATCGGTGGGAGCAGCCACCTCTTCCGATGGTTTGGCAATGTCCCAGTTCACAGTCGAATCGGCAGCAACTAACCCATTAAAAAGTAGTTGATTTATATCAAGCTTTTTAATTTCGGTTTGATCACCAAAAGCACTCATTAAATCTATTGTAGCTGAAAAATCAGTAATTGCAATGAGTGTGTCGGTCGAGAACTGCTCTTTTCCAATAACCGAAAGGTTTGAAATGCCAACAGTAATATCTGGAAAGTTTCTAATAAGTGAAAGGGATACCTTATCCCAAGCAACTGTTGCATTCACCGTTTTGTTTATTTCATCTTTCATTTTTTGCTCTATCTTTCCCACAAAAAAGAAAGGTAAAATCAATAATAGTAAGAAAACTCCTGCAATTGCGATAAAAAAAATCTTTAGAAAGCGTTTCATATATTTATAATTTAGTATTAAGATTCAAGTATATAAGACAAAAGACACAAGACTGATTTATAGGACTTATCTAAGTTCCGAGTTCCCTGCAATAATTATTTACCTGCGTGCCAATTTGCCTTGCCATGGATGTTCATATACTTATAATTAAGTTTTGAAATTTAAATTTTGATGAAACCATCAATTTCATAGAATAACTATCATTTTGATTTATAATAGAATACAAGCTTTATTAATAGGATTACCCATTTTTTAAATCCAAACATTAAAATTACGAATATTGAGTTGAATAATGAATGGTTTAAGATTAAAATTAATAAATTTTATTTGAATTAATTGATTGAATTAATTCAAGAACGACGAATTCACTAATTCAAAATATGTTATTTTTGATAAGATTTAACTTCGATAAGATAGTTTAAAAGGATAATCACATAAACTAGCTATTGGTATTTTACAGACATTAAATCGTACAGCTAATTGATTTTTAAATAAATAGCGACACCATGAAACCCAAAAAATTACATAAATCATTAAAAAAAAGCAGACATAAAACCTCTCAGAAAAATGGTTTGCCACCCGGATCATTGGTTTATATTGGAAAAGAGAGAACTCATTTGCCTACCATTTTACTCACAACTTACAGTCAAGATACTTTAAGTGAAAATGAAGTTGATATTAGTCAATTGTCTGTAGATAAGCATTCTATTGGTATGGTAAATTGGTTGCATTTAAATGCTATACACAATATTGAATTGATTGACCAATTAGGTAAAGCTTTTTCAATAGAGCCATTGGTGCTTGAAGATATATTAAATACCAATCATCTACCAAAAGTTGAGGAAGTTGGTGAATACTGGTTTTTTAACCTTAAGCATGTTATTTCTGAAGATGAGAATTTAATGATTGATTATGAGCAAATTAGCTTACTGCTTGGGTCGAAATGGGTCTTGTCATTTCAGGAAAATACTAACTCCGCAATTACCAATGTTCAAGATCGGATTCGACAAGCGAGGGGTAAAATAAGATCTAATGGCAATGATTACTTGATATATACGATCATTGACAATGTGGTGGATAGTTATTTCCCTGTTTTGGAGCGTTTGGGGCAGAATATTGATGAACTTGAAGATGAAATGAATGATGATCCTACGTCTGATAAACTAATTCAATTACAAGGAATTAAGCAGCAATTATTAGGTGTTCGAAAAAATATAATCCCGCTTCGTGATGGATTGATGTTATTGTTAAAAAGCGATACACCCTTATTAATAAATTCTACTAAAAAGTACTATCAAGATATCAATGATCACATTGCTCATTTATTGGAAAATGTAGAGAGTTCGCTTGAGGTAATTTCCTCACTTAGAGATTTATATCTGACCAAAGTAAATTTGCGGATGAACCAAAACATGCAGGTTTTAACAACATTTACTGCCATTTTCACGCCTCTTACTTTTATTGCTGGAGTTTATGGAATGAACTTTAAGAATATGCCTGAGCTTTCGTGGGAGTATGGCTATTTTATGATTTTAGGTTTTATGATGCTAATTGGTTTGGGGCTATTGTTCTTCTTTAAGCGACGTAAGTGGATGTAATAGCTAATGGGCATCAATATCTGCCATCATTAAATAGAGGTGGAGCAATATTCTTTTGATCTCACCAAAGTATTCATTCACTGCTTTTGGGTTTCCAGGAAGCGAAAAGATAAGTGTTTGATTTTTAATGCCAGCAATACTTCGACTTAAAAGCGCATTGGGTTTATCTACGCCATACTTTAAACGAACCATTTCCATAATGCCTGGTATCTCTTTATCAATTAGTTTTTTAACCACATCAGGTGTTATGTCGCGAGTTCCAAAACCTGTTCCTCCGGTGGTGAAAATTAAATCGGTTTCGGATTGAAAACATTGATTGAGTTCATTTTCTAATAATAGGGAATCATCAGTAATTATCACTTTTTCAATTCGAATTGGATAGCCTATACTCGAGAAGTATTCTTGGGTAAGCGTTTCGAGAAGTGGACCACTTTTATCTTTATATTCGCCCTTTGATGCTCTATCGCTTAAAGTGATGATTTTAATGTTGAAGTACTTGGGTATTAATTTGAGTTCATCACCCGCTTTTAGTCGCCCATTTCGTTCAACGCGCGCAAAAATGCCCTCTTTAGGCATCACACAATTACCTATTTCTTTGAATATGTTACAATTATCGCCATGACATTTTTTACCTATTTGAGTGACCATTAATTCAACCTGCGAATTATTTAACCTATCAAAAGGCTTTAATTGATGTAGCTCAATTCCTTGTGTTGTAATGTTTTCTGCAAACTCGCCTGGCTTTATCTTGCGTTTGGCCTCAGCCTCAAATTTCTCGATGCTTTCCATAGCCAATAAGCTAACCTGTCGGTGCCATTTTCCCGAGTGAGCATCTCCTTCAACTCCGTTAGCTGTTAATTCAATAAATGAACAAGGCGTTTTAATCGTTCCTTTTTTTGTAGAGGTGTTGGTAGATAGTATCTTGATAATCATATGCTTGGTGTTTTTTACGTAGTGATATCTTCGTTATTATTTTTTTCGAATTCTGCACGTTTTACGTTTGTTAAAATTTGACAATGCAGCCGTTGGCTTCCATTTTTTACAGGGCGTGTTGGAGCTAGTAAATTCCATTATTTCATAACTAATTCATAGTTTGTACTTCGCCCTCCTGATTCTTCTTGCTTCAAAATACCTTTTTCAATTAAATCTTTTATGTCTCTTAATGCAGTGTCAGGGGAGCATTTTGCAATTTTTGCCCATTTCGAGGATTTTAGTTTACCATCAAAACCATCAAATAGTTTATTTAGCATTAACCTTTGTCGACTATTAAAAACTGATTCTTTATGATTATCCCAAAACTCAGATTTATACAGAACCTTTTGCATAGTCTCTTCGGTTGTTTTCAAAGACCGAAATAAACAATTCAGAAACCAAACTAACCATTCGGTTAGCTCTCCATCACTATGCTGGACTTTTGTTGTTTGCGTATGACAAGGATTAGATTTAAGGAGTAATTCCAAATCAGTTTTTTAATAATATGTATCCATTCAACGATGTGGCAATCATTAACCAAACTAGATAGGGGAGAATGAGCATGGATTTTAGTTTTAACTCCGGCCAATACAAGAATAGAAAGAGCCCGACAAGCACTGTCAGTCCAATTATTAGAAAGAGTCCCGCTAAAATATTGTGATAATAAAAGAAAGCTGGGTTCCAACTAACATTCAAAATCCATTGAATGGCAAATAAAGCAATCAGGAGATTTTTGTTGCCAATAATGGGCCATAAATAAGCCATGTAAATACTAAAGCAAATCATAATGGTTGTCCATGCAAAGCCGAATACCCAGCCAGGTGGAGTCCAGGGGGCTTTTACTAAACTTTCATACCATTCAGATGGAACACCTTTGCCAGTGAAAGAACCGCCAATAGCAAGTGCTCCAAAATTAATAAGCAAAAATAGGATGAGTCGGTAGATCATGTTAGTTTATATTAAGGTAAGGTCTAAGACCTATTTATTGTTTCTCAGTATTGCTGATTATTAATCAATTAGCTATATATAACAAGTCATTATTTCCAGTGAAGTACTGATGTTGAATTTGTCACGCCTTTTCATCTTTTGACAATTTCAGCAAAAATCTTTTCATATTCCTCAAATCGATGTTCCCTAATGGGTTTAATCATTGGTTCTGTTGAAAAATACAAGAGTAAGCAGGGAGTAATCCCTTTGTAGTTATCAACATATTCATAGTTGATAAGCTCATTTTTTTTAATGCGTTGCTTTATTTTATTGTGGTATGGATACATTTAATTAAGTATTGATTTATGCCAATACGGGGCAATATCCTGTCGAATTTAGCAAAAGTTTGCGCGAGTACGAAATCAAACACTTACCATTTTTTTTGTGACTGCCTGTTACTTTTCAGTTTTTAATAATTCAATTGCATTAAGGTAGTTTTCAGCTCCTTGTTGGGTTAAATCCAGATAATTCTTGATGATTTGAATCTATCCATTTGAAAGTGAATCACGATTAGATGTCCAAACATCCCAATCAATATTTAAATAGTCCAGATTCTCAATCTTCGTAATTTTGTTATTCTTAAAACACATTTGTTTAAAACACAGAATCCCAGCGATAGAAGACTTGATAATCGAGTTTTATTTAATCTTAAAAACAGTAATCAAATCTTGTCTCCCAATAATTGCCATAATCTCAACAAGGTCGGCATTTACTTTGAAATAAATGCTGTCAGAACCACAGACACAACGTCTGTATCCTATTTTTATATAATCAACGGATTCAAATGAAAATGGTCGTTGAGCTATAATATAAAAATACTCAAAAAAAAAATCAACGTATTTGTCAGCTTGTGTTACTCCAAATTCTTTAACTCCTTACTAATGAATTCTAATTAGTTCCTCTTTGGCTACATTGCTTAATTTATATTTTGCCATTAAGTAAAGACTTCAATTTTAACAATATTTGCTCTTTTCTATCATTAGTAAATCCAATGTTTTCAACACGTTCCAATTTAGAACTTATCCAATCTATTTGATGTTGTTGCTTTCTAGCTTGGCGCACTAAATCATTTATCAGTTCGCTTTTGCTTGAATACTCCTTGGTATCAACTTGCGTTTTTAACCACTCGTCATTTGGCTGCGTGAATGAAATACTTTGTCTAGTCATAATATTAATAGTTTTGGTGTATAAATACACCAAAACTACATCTTGTGCAAAAAATAGTTTGATTATGAGCTGATACTAATTTTTTTAACATACTGGATAACGTTTTTTATTTAGCAAAATCAAAATCCAATTCATGTGAAATATTTTAAATTGTATCTTTCATTTACTACTCTTTTCGCTTACTCAGCAATTTAACACCCATTATCACCATGTTTTTATCTACTGCTTTACACATGTCGTAAATGGTAAGTAGAGCAATGCTTACAGCCGTAAGGGCTTCCATCTCAACGCCAGTGTTTCCAGTGCATTTTACGGTTGCATCAACTTCAATTCCCTTCTCAACAATGCGACAATCGATTTCGATTTGATTAATTAATAAGTTGTGACACAATGGAATAAGTGATGGTGTTTGTTTAGCTGCTTGAATGCCAGCAATTTTGGCAACGGTTATTACATCCCCTTTTTTTAATTGATTATCGTGAATTAATAGAAGTGTGTTTGGCTCAAGCGAAATGAAACCAGTAGCCTTTGCAGTTCGTTTTAAAGGTGATTTATCTCCTACATCAACCATGTGGGCTTCACCTGATTTGTTTACATGCGATAATTGGTTCATTTATAGTTTAAATGAGTTAAATATTGGAACTAATTTAAGTATTTATCAAATAAAATAGTTAAGCGTTTCCAGCCAATTGATTGGGTTGAATGACCTTAGGCGGAAAATAAACAAGCTTATCATGCAATAATGTTTTTTCGCCATCCCAACGATAGGCAGCTAGGTGTCCACCATTGGCTGCGCAGGCATCCACACAGCAAATGTTTGGAGCTGGAATCATATCGCCATTTCCCATGCAATAATGACCAATAAAAACGGGTGGTTCTGTACTTTTATATATTTCAAAAGGAAGAATGTACGGCTTAGGAACGGCAATATCAGGCAAATCCACTTTACTTTCGTAATGAATTTCGGCATAGGTTTTATTCTGCGGGTTAATCCACCACTTTACACGGTATGATATTTTTCGAACTCTTAAATTTTCGCGAACAACTATATTGGGAGGAAAGCTAAATTCAACGCCCTTAGTGGTTTGCATAAAAGCTTTGCTCAAAAGTGTTCCTCCAGCAAAAACCTCTTTTAAAAATGATTTGCTTAGTTTTGTTTTGCCATTCAAACGCTTACTAATTGTTTGAATATGATTTTTACTCCAATAGGCATGTACAACTCTTACGTTGCCGAAATCAATATATAACGGCAACGTTCTGAGCCATTTAATAACATCCTCAAATAATTCTAAATCATTAATATAATCGCGTTTAATTTTATCGAGGAATTTTTTGTTCGATGGGCCAGGAGCTTGAATGGGTTTTTTGCTTTTACGAAGGGTAAAATAGCAAATGGCATTTATCTCATGATTACCTAAAATTGCATAGCCAGAACCCACTTCAACCATTGGCCGTATTATTTCAATAACTCGTCGATTAAATGGCCCTCGATTAATAAAATCACCAACAAAAACTGCTCTTCGATTCGGATGCATCCAAATGCCATTCGTTGGCTTGTAACCTAACGATATTAATAAGTTCTCTAATTCGTTGGCATAGCCATGAATATCCCCAATAAAGTCAAGTTTTAAATCTGATTTATTTTCTGGTTGATCTAAATGATAAACCTTCGGATTTATATTTATTAGATTCTCATGCATAACCTAAAAATATAAAAATAAATCTAAAAAAAAACTGGTTTTTGATATAGCTCTATTTGTAACACCAGAAGATTTTGTAACTTATCGCTTGTTGTTTTTTTCACAAGGACATGGTACAGGCTTGTGTTTGTTGTATTTGCTATGTGAAGCACAACCATTTGCAACAATTAAAACCAATACAAGTAAGAAAGTGGTGAAATATTTTTTTAATGATCTCATTCGAAAGTTATTTTAAACACTAAAGATAAGGTTGTTTTTTTATTTTTTTACATTGCAAGTTTACTATAAAGAGACATGTGCTAATTTGCTAATTTGCTAATTTGCTAATGGGATAATTTAAACCATAAACACTAACCCCTAAACCTTAAACTCACATCTTAAATCTCATATCTCGATACTAAATAAAAAAAATGAAACAAATAAATTGGGGAATAATTGGATGTGGTGATGTTACTGAGGTTAAAAGTGGCCCAGCATTTAATAAAGTAGATGGCAGTCGATTGGTTGCAGTGATGCGTAGAAATGGCAAAAAAGCTGCTGATTATGCGCAAAGGCACGGTGTGCCCAGATGGTATGATAAAGCAGGTGACTTAATTAATGACCCTGACGTGAATGCTATTTATGTTGCAACACCACCCGATTCGCATTGCGATTATGCTATCATGGCAATGAAAGCTGGCAAACCTGTGTATGTTGAGAAACCAATGGCAGCTTCTTTTCAGCAATGCTTGGAGATGAATCGTGTTTCAGAGGAAACAGGCGTTGCATTATTTGTAGCCTATTACAGGAGAACATTACCTGGCTTTTTAAAAGTTAAAGAACTCATTGATCAAGGGACGATTGGAAAACCATTTATGGCTACGATTCAATTCATGCGACCTGCTTTATCAGTTGAAAAAAATCAACAATCTGCTTGGTGGCGAATTGATCCATCTATTGGTGGCGGGGGTTTGTTTTACGATTTGGGATCGCACCAACTCGATTTTTTAGATTATTTATTTGGTGGTATTGGAGAAGTGAAAGGTTTTGTACGAAATTTTGGAGATTTTTATGAAGCGGAAGATACAGTTGTTTTATCGGGGGCATTTGAAAATGATGTATTGTTAAATGGACAATGGTCCTTCATAACCGATGCGGCTTCGGCTTGCGATAAGATGGAAATAATTGGAAGTAAAGGAAGAATTAGGTTTTCTTGCTTTAGTCATGATCCTGTGGAGCTCATTAATTCCGCAGGAGAAATCCATTTTCCATACTTAAACCCCGAGAATATTCAATACAATCTAATCAAGCAAGTGGTTGAAGAGCTTCAAGGTATAAGCCATTGTGTCAGTACTGGGAAAACGGCAGCACGAACAAGTAAAATACTTGAAGAGGTTATTTATGGATCACTCAATAGTAAATAATGGAGTTAGAGATTGAAGATGAATATAAAACCGTTGAGAGTATTTGTCAAGGGATTTATAAGGAGAAGGGAAGCAAGTTTATTGCCTTTGTTCACCCGATAGATTCCGAAGATGACGTTAAAGGCATTGTGGATGACTACAAAAAGCGACTCTTTGATGCAAGACACCATTGTTATGCTTATCAATTAGGTATTAATGGTGATGTATTTAGGGAAAATGATGATGGAGAGCCTTCAGGTACTGCGGGGAAGCCTATTCACGGACAAATTAAATCCTTCGGAATAACCAATGTTTTAATCGTCGTAGTTAGATATTTTGGAGGGGTGAAATTAGGAGTGGGTGGTTTAATTAATGCATACAAACAAGCTGCACTTGATGCTATCAATCAATCAGTTATTGTTGCAAAAACTATTAATTCTCTCTATAACGTTACGTTTGGATATTTTCAGTTAAACGATGTGATGAAACTGGTTAAAGAAAACGATATACAAGTTATCAACCAAACATTTGAGTTAAGCTGCGAAATGACAATCAGTCTTCGTTTGAGCAAACAAAATGCAATACTCGAAAAACTTCAAAAAATTGAGGGATTAACAGTGAAACACTAAGTAGGGTCTACTGAAAAACTTAAGCAGCTTTGTTTTATATTTTTCCCGTAGGGAATTAATATCAATAGAATATTATGTGTGATTGATTATTTTGCCCGTAGGGCATTAACATTTATGCATTTAGATTAACCCCCTATGGGCAACAAATTATCTCAGCATTAATTCTCTATTGATATTTAATCCCCTGACGAGGAATTTAAAATTTAATAAGTCAAGAGGTTCTGTATTATTTTCACTTTGCCCTTGCATTTGGCATATATAAAAATGGCTCTATAACGTTTATAGAGGGTAGAATTCATTGATAAATAAAGGCCACGAATCGAAGATCGACGGAGTCAATTCACGAATAAGAATTTGCATCGAAGATAACTACCAAATTTTTGGATTTTGTATGGATGTGCACAAAAGAATAGTTAGCAATTTATAAAAGGATAGTTTAATATCATCGACTGTGACTGCAAGCAGTCACAGTCAGGTCACGAATAATTTTATTCGTGCATTCGTGGCTATTTTTCAATCTTTAGTCTACTATTTTTCAATGTGTCAGCGCAGGATTAATTGCTTAGATATATACCACTTAACATACATGATAAATAATCAAATGGCCTTTGCAAAACGAACCACCACTTAAATCAACATAGAGCCATAAAAATCAAGATATTTAATTGTAATAGAATGAAATAATACTTTTTCAGCAGACCCAAAGTTGGAAACAGTGATTCGCGAAATTGCTAGCTGATAACTGTTAACTGTCAACTGCTATTAATTAGGGCTGACTCTCCATCGTATGAAATGTGTGGAATAAAGTTTTGTTCGCTTCAATGGTAAATTCAAATGGAGTAGATGAAGTGACATTACCATAAGTATTTAGCATTATTTTATAGTCCCCCGGCGGAAGCGTCATTCGTGCATAAGAAATAGAGTAGGGCAACGATTGCCAATTTCGCGTGTCTGCTTTTTCAGAAACTGCATTGATAATGCTTATAATAGTACCCAAATTATCGTCCTTTTGCCGAGCTAATTGTTCCAATGCTTTTTTAGTTGCTAATCGAGCAATTCCATTTGCCATTTCACGTATCATTCTATCCTTTAAACTTTGATAGGCTATAGCATTTATAGGTTCAGCTAATTCTAATTTTTTGGAAATTGAGTCGTTTAATTGCAACGTAGCAGAAGAGAATAATGGTTCGCGGGTTTTGTATTTTGGGAATGCGACTCTTAAAAAAGATAGGTTCTTGAATGCAGATTGCTCATTCCCTGAACGATTGCCAATAAAAACAGGGAACGACATACCTGATTCATCATCAGCCAGCGTTATCCATCCATCGTTATTACCAGTATTGGTGAAATTAATGCTCCATTCGGCTTTAACCGGCCCCAATCCATTCATCCAAAAAAACACCAAATCTCCTGAAGAGTCAGGTTTTGGTTGATAATTAATGCCAAATTTTTCTTCATAGAATTTCTGTTCCGAATAAAATCCTGTTAGCTTAGCTGTTCTTATAAGATCGAGTTTTAATTGTTCTGGCACTGTTTGTTTAAAGAGAAGAACATAGGTCGATTCGTAAGCATCAAAGGCATTTCGATAGGCAATAAATGCATTGTTATAATCTCTTTGGGCTTCATAAATTATGCCCATTAAATTGTGAGCAAAGGCATCTTGTGTGTATTTATTCTTATCTTTTTTGTACTTATCGTTAATACGGTTTAGCTGTAAGTTCAATCGCCGACATTCAACTAAAGCTTCATCTAAATTGTTTAAGTATATGTAATTGAGTGCTTTGTAGTAATAAATCATCACGCCTTCAAAGTCCTCAGGTGTATACGGTTTAATCATTGGATTGGAGATGAGTCCCAATGCTTCGTATCCCAATGATTTATTAAAATCTTCGACATAATGATCGGCTTGCAGAAACCACGTATTACTTTGCTCATATTCACCGAGCATAAAAGAGGTAACTCCTTTATTCATGTAATACAAAACTCTATTAACTCCTTTCGATTCTTTATTGTTTGTGTTTAATAACTTATCGGCATCAGCGTAGTTACCCGCCTGAATGTAGGTTTGGAATTTTAATTGCTTTTGATAATAGCTGGCACAACCCGATAAGAGCGGAAATAAGATGAATAGAGCTAGGAATTTTAGTTTTCCAAACATGGCTGTGAATACAGATTTAGATAAGAAGATGAAAAAGATAAATGGAGATAAGAAGATAAAAAAAGATGAAAAAGAGAAAAAAGACAGATAGATTAGAGGTTCTTTTCTATCTGTCAATTCATCTTTTTATCTTCTTGCTCGAAGTCGACGATTACTTATTAATGTACTTTTTTATTTTTTTATCACCAATCCAAACTACTTCGTTGGTTTCTAAACCACTTAATTCGAGGTTGACTTGATAAAACAATACTTTTTCTTTTTTATATTCATCAACTATCGAATTAATATCGCCATTTAGCATAAAATCAGCGCCTAATTCTAAACCCCATTTTTTAGCTGTTTCCATAGAAGCAAATTCTTGTTGAGCTGCTCTTTCCTTACGTAACTCTTCACGTTTATTGCCTGCCTGAACTAAGCGAACTTTACCGCTATTTAAAAAAGCGCGTTCAACATCTTTTATGAAAGTAGCTGATTCGATATGTTCGTGACTTTTATTATAGACTAATCCAACCACCACAACCGGAAGTTTGCCATTGCTATTTTTCACATAATTAGTTAACCAAGCCGCATTAAGTATCTGAGAAACCATATCTTCAGCCACTAAACGCGAATCGGTATCGTTCCAACGACCACTTAAATCAATTTGTTCGGTTACGGCTACGCGTTCTACTTTATGTGTTGCGCAACTGCTTAATATTAAGGTTGATAAAGCTAAAATTATAAAAATATTTTTCATCGTTTTAAGTTTTATTTGTTTACAATTTATTTTATTTTTTTTAACAATATTTGTGCCAAAAGAGCTATTGCTTATTTCACTTTTTCGAATTGTAACCATGCTTGTTCAATCAATTGATAGGTTTCACTTGAAACAGGTACTAGCGGTAATCGGAGATGATTTTTAATCATTCCTTGCATATTTAAAAGTGCTTTTATACCAGAAGGACTCCCTTCGATAAATAGCAAGTTGCACAAATCAATCAGCTTATAATGAATGGTTTGAGCATCTTTTAAAGAACCTTTTAAAGCATGTTTTACCATTTGTGAAAATTCTAATGGAACGGCATTGGCAATAACAGAAATAACGCCATCTCCACCTAATGTTAAAAATGGAAGAGTAGTGGCATCATCACCTGATATGATCCAAAAGTTATTGGGTTTGCCTTTGATTAACTCGCTCACTTGATTCATGTTGGCTGAGGCTTCTTTGATGCCAATAATATTTTCACACTCTTCGGCTAATTTAAAAACAGTAGAGGGTAATAAATTAGTGCCTGTACGCGATGGTACATTATATAATATTATGGGCAGAGGCGACGCTTTCGAAAGCTGGCAATAATGTTGAAACAATCCTTCCTGGTTGGGCTTATTGTAATAGGGGGTTATTGAAAGAATGGCGCTTATACCACTGGTATTTAATTCTTTAAGTTGTTGTTGGAGCTGAAAAGTATTATTACCACCCATCCCAGCAACCAGAGGGATTCGCCCCTTACAAATGTCAACAACATGTAAAAGAAGAGCTTTTTTTTCGAAATCCATTAAGGTGGCTGACTCCCCAGTGGTTCCCATTAATACCAGATAGTCAATTTTGCTATTGATCAGATGATTAATGTGATTATCAAGTGATACAAAATCGGGGGTGCGATCAGCGTTAAAAGGGGTGATGACGGCAACTCCAGTTCCTTGTAAGAATGAATAGGATGACATAGTGTTTTTGTTAAATTACTTTATCTCAACCTGATAATAACGTAATTGGAATCAAAATTTATTAATACTTGACTTAAATCTAAATTTTAAATAAGATGCTTTAAGTCATTGAAAAATATAATTTAAGCCAATTCTAATTCAGGTTCTTTTTGATTCGATATCATTTTTAAATACTGCATAGTTACTGAAATATGATGTTCCATTGATTCGTTAGGTTTTACCTGTAAAACCATGTCGAAAATTGAATTTTCAACACCATTTAGCCCAACACGGAATAATGATTTTGATAAACTACTAATATATCGTATTGGAAAATAGGGATCAACTGCCAAGACGATTAAAATATCAAAGCTTTCATTTGCAAAACTATCTACCGATGAATCAGTGGGTTGGTTTATCCAATTAAAGTCTTTTTTGCAAACAAACTGCCAAATTTTATCACTCAAATATTGATCGTCCATTTTCTTATTATTAACGTAACCTAAGGCCTTAACATTTTTGTTGTTAGCAGTTAGTTCTTTAACTAATGATTTAACTGCTTTGTAGCTATCATACTTAGTAGCATCAAATAAAATTCCAATACTCTTGGCTTTATTTATCCCGTTAAAAGCTTTTGTTTGCTTAAGCTTAAGTAGCTTTCGATTTAAAAGGTAATTACCTATCATCTGTTTCATGGCAAAAGTTAAGGGGTTAATTTAAACTATGGTTGAGAATTTTAAGGATTTCATTTTCATTAATTATTTTAATATTTAATTTTTGAGCAGATGCTAATTTAGCGGGGCCCATATTTTCTCCAGCTACCAAATAATTTGTCTTAGCTGATATTGAAGAAGACATCTTACCACCCTTCTGCTCAATTAATTCTTTTAATTCATCTCGTCCAATTGTCGAAAATACTCCGCTAATAACAAAGGTAAGTCCATTTAAGTTGTTTTCATCATCAGTTTTAATAATTTTATCTGTTGATTCAAACAATAATCCATGTTCTATTAAATTTTGAACAATAATTTGGTTTTCGGAATTACTAAAAAAAGAGAGTACGCTCAACGCAATTTTCTCACCAATCTCATCGACTGCAACTAATTGATCTAATGAAGCTAATCGTATATTTTCAATGGATCGAAAGGCTTTAACCAGTTTTTTCGCCATGGTTTCGCCCACATGCCTTATTCCCAAAGCAAAAAGCACTCGATTAAAAGGGATGTTTTTAGATAAGTTTATTTCGTTGACTATATTTTCTGCTGATTTTTCACCTAATCTTTCCAAAGGAATGAGTTGTTCTTTGGTTAAATTATACAAATCGGATACATCGTTGATTAATCCATTTTTAAAGAGCAAATCAATGGTTTCGCCGCCTAAACCATCAATGTTCATGGCTTTACGCGATATGAAATGCTCTATTCGACCTTTTATTTGTGGTGGACAATGATTGGAGTTAGGACAATACCAAGCAGCTTCACCTTCTTCGCGAGCCAGTACCGTTGTGCATTCAGGACAATGCGTGATAAATGTAATGGGTTTGGCTGTGCTTTGCCTCTCTTCGATAATAACACCGGTTATTTTGGGAATTATTTCACCACCTTTTTCAACCGTAACTGTATCGCCTTCATGCAGATCCAATCCTTGAATAATATCTGCATTGTGCAACGAGGCTCTTTTTACAATAGTACCTGCTAATTGTAACGGTTCGAGGTTGGCAACTGGCGTAACAGCACCTGTGCGACCAACCTGATAACTAACGGAAAGGAGTTGAGTACTAGCGGCTTCGGCTTTGAATTTATATGCAATTGCCCATCGTGGCGATTTAGCCGTAAAACCCATATTTCGCTGTAATCGTATGTCATTCAGTTTAATAACAATTCCATCTATGTCAAAAGGCAAATTTGCTCTTTTTGTATCCCACAAATCAATAAAGTCATAGACTTCTTGAAGCGTTTGACATACTTTTGAATAGGGTGATGTTTTTAAACCCCAGCTGGCAGCTGCTTGTAAATTATCACTGTGAAATGTAGCAGGTAAATTATCGCCCAGCATGTAGTAAAAAAAGCAATCTAACGGTCGTTTAGCTACTTGTGCACTATTTTGCAGTTTCAGACTGCCCGATGCGGTATTTCGGGGGTTGGAATAGAGTTCCAATCCATGTGCAGCACGTTCCTTATTCATGGCATCGAATCCGCCACGAGGCAAGAAAACTTCTCCTCGTATCTCGAAATTATCGGGGTAATTGCCTGATAACGTTAGTGGTATGCTGCAAATGGTTTTGGCATTTTCGGTCACATCATCGCCTTTTTCGCCATCGCCACGAGTGAGTGCACGCTCTAATTTCCCGTTTTTATATCGAAGGGCTAATGCCGCACCATCGAATTTTAGTTCGCAGACTAGTGTAAAAGGTGTTAAAAGGGCTTTTTCAATGCGATTGTAGAATTCAGCTATTTCTTGTTTGCTGTAACTATTCGAAAGCGACAACATGGGATAATCGTGCGCAATTTGTTGAAATTCGGTGTTGATATCGCTTCCTACACGTTGGCTGGGACTTAATGGGTCGAAGTACTGATGATTTTCGCGTTCCAATAAAATCAGTTCACTTAATAGTCTATCAAACTCGAAATCAGATTCTTTCGGTTGATTAAGCACATAATAATAGTGATTTAACTCATTAAGAGTCTTTCTCAGCGTAATAATTCTATTATTTATTTCTTCCTGTTCTATCATTTTTAGGCAAAGGATAATTACTGCAAAAATACGATTTTTATTGCTCGAAAGAATTAATTAGCTAACGACTTATAAACAAGTATGGTAAATGTATTAACAGGTTGAACAGCTATAATCATGAATAAACAAGATAAATTGACTATCGTCTTCGCGATCTGGCATGGGTTGTAGTGGATTTTAATCCCAATACGCCAAGCAGTCCACGCGCTAATTCTCTAACTATTGTGTTGGTGACAGGACTCTTTAATATTTGTTCGAAAGTCGATTTCTCATTGCTTCTAGCGGGTTTTTGCATGGACTCTTTTTCTAAGTTTCTGGTACTTGTTTCAATTTCATGTGCATTCATTCGATTCGTAAGAATTTCATAAGCACTTTCGCGATCTAAATCCTGATTGTATTTATCAACTAACTCCGATTGCTTAACGATGCGTGTGATTTCAGCAGGTGATAGCACATCCATTCGAGAGCGTGGTGGTGTCATTAGGGTGTGTGCTAATTCGGTTGGTCGTCCTTTTTCATCAAGGGTGGTCACTAAGGCTTCGCCAATTCCCATTTCAGTAATAAGCTCATTGACTTTGTAAAACTCAGAAATAGGGTAGTTTTCGGAGGCTGCTTTAATTGCTTTGCGATCGTTGGCTGTAAATGCTCTAAGTGAATGTTGAATTTTAGTTCCAAGCTGACCCAAAATAGCTGAAGGAATATCATCGGGCGATTGGGTGACAAAAAACAGGCCAACTCCTTTGGAACGGATTAGTTTAACTGTCATTTCCAATTGATCGATTAAATTCTTGGACGCATTTTTAAACACTAAATGAGCTTCATCGATAAAAATGACCAATTTGGGTTTATCGGCATCACCTTGTTCTGGCATTTTTTGGAATATCTCAGCTAACAAACAAAGCATAAACGTGCTAAAGAGCGAAGTGCGGCTTTGCATATCTGTTAGTCTTAACACATTGATAATGCCTACATTATTATCGTTAATCTGCATTAAATCTTCAATTCCAAACGACGGTTCGCAAAATATTTTATCTCCATCTTGTTGCTCCAACGAAATAATGCTCCGTAGAATAATTCCAGCCGAATTGGAATGCACAAAGCCATATTCTTTCGAGAAAGCCTCTTTGCCATCTTCCTGAATGTATTTAATGACACTTTTCAAATCTTTTAAATCGAGCAGAGCCAGTCCATGATCGTCGCAAAACTTAAAAATCATAGATAATACACCACATTGACTGTCGTTTAACTCTAAAATCTTACCAAGTAAAAGAGGGCCATATTCCGACACAGTGGCTTTGAGCTTAGTGCCAGGTTCATCGGAAATGGTTAAAAACTCAAGAGGGAAAGCTTGTGGTTGCCAATTAATTCCAATTTGTTGAGCTCGTTTTTCGATAATAGGATTTAAAGTACCTGCTGCACCCAATCCACTTAAATCGCCTTTCATGTCCATCACCAAAACAGGAACTCCGGCATTTGCAAGCCCTTCGGTAAGTACTTGTAACGATTTGGTTTTCCCAGTTCCTGTAGCACCGGCTATTAAACCGTGACGGTTCAATGTTTTTAGTGGTAGTTTTATCTGACTTTGCGTATCGTAATCATCACCTAAAATGGCTGATCCTATAATAAGTGATTCACCTTTAAAGGTATAAGAGGTGTTTATGGCTTCAATGAATTTATTTTTATTCATGTGATTAGATATTTAGAATAGATGAGTTGTGTATGTTGTTGTATATGTTACTGTTGTATTGATTTAAGGTGTTTGAAATTCGGTCTTAAAGTTAAATATAATAGCATCATTAAAAAAGTATTTGCTTTAAACGTTATCGAATTTATTGTTGTCAATCGCTGCTTGAATTGAACAATTAACCTTTTGGTAATTTTCAGATGACATTGAATTTACATGTGGAAAATATCTTTGATACAGAAGTTATGAAAATTGAAACTTAAATAAATGATGGTATGAAAAAATCAAATTCCCGATCAAATGTTAACGATAGTAACCATGATCATTCAGTAGCTGGA
>JBBQUP010000052.1:0-25335 GCA_038212305.1 Bacteroidales bacterium | reverse complement strand
TTCTCCAATATATAACTCGGTACCAACATCCGTGATACGGTTTCTAATAACTTGTCCGTTGAAGGACGTTCTTTTCGCTTTTGTCCCATAGAAAACTAAGATACTTTTTTTTCATAGCACCTCAAAAAAAGAATTAACCATTTTAACTCTGTTTTACCTAATCTATGTAACGAATAACCCAGTTGCAATTCGTTACATACTAACAATTATAACATCGCCCAAATGATCGGTAACAATTACTTCATAATCTTCAAGCCATGATAAAACTCTCTCAACATCTCCTTGAGGATGCTCAATTCGACGAATCAACTCATGGCGATTTATTATCCCTTGTGATACAATCTCAACTATCATCTTTTCAATAATTTCAAATTGATCGGTACTGAGATTTTGCTTTTTACGATCAATGCACACATCGCAATGCCCACATGGCTTACTTGTTGTTTGACCAAAATAACTCAATAAGCTTTGGCTTCTACATTTCAAAACACCTGATGCATACTCAATTACTTTTTCAACCCTTTCGGAGTAATTAACTTTCCTGTTTTCGTAAATCTCTTTAGTAAATACTAATCGATGAGTCTCTTCCCTTGATTGCGCATAAGTTACCATCGGGCTCTTTTTTTGAGGAACATAGCTTATCACTTTTAACGAAGCTAACCGCTTTAAGAAATCATAAACCTGCTGGTGACTCATATTCGCTCTTGTTCCCAAAAGGTATTCATTCACAGCAACATATTCAGTGAAAAAACCAGTATATGATCGTAAAAGAATTTTTATAAATCCATCTAACTCAGCATTAGCAACTTGAAATTTATATAAATCATCTCTTTGAATAAGAAAATGAACTCTCGAAGGAAGATTCATCACTTCGTTAAAAGTTATATATCCTGCCCTATCAAGTATTTTAAGCGAGTTAAAAACGGTTATCGATGAAAATCCATAAGCATCGCAAAATCGTTGAATATTAAAATCATACGAAACCTGAAAGCCGGATCCCATAGCGATTTGAAAAAAATTCCCTAAAGCCTCGTAAACCCTCTTTATTTCAGTTATTTCGGGGAACGATTGTGTGACTTGTCTCCTAAGATTACGCTGATCATTCTTCGACCACAAAAACACGGAGTAAGCTTTGCGCCCATCTCTTCCTGCTCGACCTGCTTCTTGAAAATAGGCTTCAAGCGAATCGGGTGAATCCATGTGAATAACCACACGAACATCGGATTTGTCAATCCCCATCCCAAAAGCATTGGTTGACACCATTACGCGTATCAAACCCTGAGTCCAATGTTTTTGGCGTAATTCTTTTTTTTCAGGCTCTACACCCGCATGAAAAAACTCAGCTGGAATTCCATTTTGATTGAGAAGCAAAGCCAGATTACGAGTCTCCTTTCGATTTCGAACATAAACAATCGCCGACCCTTTTACCGACTTAAGGATATTCAGCATCTGCTGTTCCTTATCCTCGCATTGCCTTACAACATAGGCAATATTCGATCGCTCAAAGCTTTTTTTAAGCACATTGGGCGTCTTAAAACAAAGCTTCTCCATGATATCTAATACCACTTTCGAAGTTGCTGTTGCCGTTAATGCTAATAAAGGAATGCCAGGCAATAAATCGCGAAGCTCAGATATTTTAAGGTATGATGGTCTAAAATCATATCCCCATTGCGAAATACAATGCGCTTCATCTACCGCAATTAAATTAACTTTTAAGTGAATCAATTTTGCTTGAAACAGCTCCGTGCTTAAACGTTCTGGCGAGATATATAAAAACTTAAATCCACCATAAATAGCATTATCATACGCAATATCAATCTCATTTCGACTCATCCCCGAGTGAATTGACATAGCTTTAATGCCCTTACTCTTAAGATTCTCAACCTGATCCTGCATTAGAGCAACTAACGGAGTTACAACTAAACAAATACCATCCATTGCCAATGCCGGAACCTGAAACGTAATAGATTTACCACCTCCAGTAGGCATCAAAGCAAGTGTATCTCTTCCATCCATTATAGATTTTACAACCTCATCTTGTAATGGTCGAAAACTGTCGAAACCCCAATATTTTTTTAGTATTTGTTGATATGCTTCCACTTTGAACAATTAATACAGTGTCAAATTTATAAAATTACAACTCATTCAACGACATTTTTATGCAGTGTAAAAAAAACATCTACCCTTTGTGTCGTTTTTTTTAATAATTTTGCACTAATTTTCAAAACCAAAAAGCTTCTACTGATGTCGTTTATTACAGATAAAATAGTTTCGGACGGATTGACTTTTGATGATGTATTGCTAATTCCGGCTTATTCAGAAGTATTACCTCGCGAAGTTTCTCTAAGATCCAACTTCTCGCGCAACATAGTGTTAAACACGCCCATCGTATCTGCATCTATGGATACAGTAACGGAAGCACGGTTAGCTATTGCTATTGCTCGTGAAGGAGGAATTGGTGTTATTCACAAAAACATGTCGATTGAAGAACAGGCTAAACAGGTAGAAATAGTCAAACGTGCTGAAAACGGAATGATTTATGATCCTGTTACCATTCAGCGAGGCAAAACGGTTGGTGATGCATTAAAAATCATGAGCGATTATAAAATTGGTGGAATACCTGTTGTTGATAGCCACAATTACTTGGTGGGAATAGTAACCAATCGCGATTTAAGGTTTGAACTTGACATGACTAAATCGGTTGATGAAGTGATGACCAAAGAAAATATTATTACAACCAATCAAACCACCGATTTAATTGAAGCAGCAGCAATTCTACAACAACATAAAATTGAAAAACTACCTGTAGTTGATAAAGACAATCGACTAATTGGCTTAGTTACCTATAAAGATATCACTAAAGCTAAAGATAAACCTCTTGCTTGTAAAGACTTAAAAGGTCGCCTTCGAGTTGCAGCAGGCGTTGGCGTTACTTTTAACACCTTCGAACGCATTGAAGCATTAGTTAAAGCCAATGTTGATGCCATTGTTATAGATACAGCACACGGACACAGCAAAGGCGTTATCGATATATTAAAAGAAATTAAACGTCAATACCCTGAAATTGAAGTGGTAGTTGGTAATATTGCCACAGCCGAAGCTGCGCTCGACTTAGTGAAAGCTGGTGCCGATGCAGTTAAAGTAGGTATTGGACCCGGTTCGATATGTACAACTCGCGTTATTGCTGGCGTTGGTGTACCTCAATTATCAGCTATATACAACGTTGCAAAAGCACTAAAAGGCACAGGTGTTCCAGTTATTGCTGATGGAGGATTACGTTATTCGGGCGACATAGTTAAAGCGATTGCTGCAGGAGCCGATAGTGTTATGGCAGGTTCGTTATTTGCTGGCGTTGAAGAGTCTCCAGGTGAAACCATCATTTTTAACGGTCGTAAATTTAAAACTTATCGTGGAATGGGATCCCTAGAAGCTATGCAGCATGGTTCAAAAGATCGTTATTTTCAGGATGTTGAGGATGATATAAAAAAGCTAGTTCCCGAAGGTATTTCTGCTCGAGTTCCCTATAAAGGCACACTAAACGAAGTTATCTATCAAATGATTGGTGGCTTACGAGCAGGAATGGGTTATTGCGGTGCTAAAAACATCGAAAACTTGCACAATGCAAAGTTTACACGTATTACCAGTGCTGGAATTACTGAAAGCCATGCTCATGATGTAACAATTACAAGTGAAGCACCAAATTACTCACGTTAACAAAAAATAACGCACTATAATTTAACAAACAGCCTGCAAACAATAGTTAGTCAGGCTGTTTTTCTTTATTTTTATTCTTTTTTTAGTATAAAAGAATTATCTAAAATATAAATTGAATAAATTCGTTCCTTAAATTAATTGCAAACAATCTAATGTAAATCACATGAAAAAAGTCATTTTTGGTTTAAGTCTGCTTGTGTTGAGTATTGCAGCATCAGCTCAACAAGCAGTAAAACCTATATTAAAAATTAAATCCGACTCCTATTCGGTTGATGAGTTTAAGTATGTGTATCAAAAAAACAACAAACTAAGTCAGGAATCACTTTCACCTGAAAAATATCTGGACTTATTTGTCAACTATAAACTTAAAGTTACCGAAGCCCATGCTTTAGGTTACGACACCATTCCAACTTTTGTTAAAGAGTTCGAATACTATAGAAATGAGTTGGCAAAACCTTATTTAACCGATAAACATGCCGAAGAAACAGTGGCTTTGGAGGCTTATGAAAGGTTAAAATACGAAGTTGATGCCAGCCATATATTAATTCGCTTCCCTCCAACACCATCTCCCGAAGATACTATAAAAGCCTATCAGAAAATTGTTGACATAAAGAGTAAAATTGATACCGGAATGTCGTTTGCTGATGCTGCCTCACAGTTTTCAGAAGATCCATCTGCCAATCGCAATTCGGGTCGCTTAGGATATTTTAGTGGATTCCAGATGGTATATCCTTTTGAATCAGCTGCATTTAACACTCCTATTGGCAAAATGTCGCCCATTACACGAACTAATTTTGGTTATCATTTAATATTTGTTCACGGTAAACGTCCAGCGAAAGGTGAAATTTTAGTTTCTCATATTATGAAAGCTTTCCCTTCTAATTCGCCACCGCAAGTGGTTGATGCAGCAAAAGCTTCTATTGATTCAATCTATGCCCGAATTCTGGCTGGCGAATCATTCGAGCAGCTTGCCACTGAAAAATCGGATGACAGAAACTCGGCAGTCAATGGCGGCGAATTAGCTTGGTTTGGAACAGGAAGAATGATCCCTGAATTTGCAGAACCAGCCTTTACATTAAAAGAAAATGGCGATATATCAAAACCTATTCAAACTCCTTTTGGATGGCACATCATTAAGCGTAAGGAATACAAACCTGTTCAATCTTACGATGAATTAAAAACCGAAATAAATGAACGAATTGCTTCTGATGATAGGTCTTATGCAGGACAAGATTCATTAATAAAAAAACTTAAGTCCGAGTATCAGTATAAAAGCATGGATGCTCAGCTCCAGCCTTTAAAAAGCTTAACTAAAGAAGCAGGTATGACTGATTCCCTTTTCTTTGCGAAACTATCTGATAAAAATGAATTATTAGCTCAATTTAGCAATCAAAACCTTACTCAAGGCGACTTTATTAAATATTTAAAAGATCAATCATATTTTTCGGTTCAAAAAGGAAGTAGTGAAATTGATTTTCAGTTTAATAACTTTGTAAAAAACAAACTAATCGAATTCGAAAAAACTCAACTTCCAATTAAATATCTCGAATACAAATATTTAGTAAATGAATATCATGATGGGTTACTAATTTTCGAGATCAGCCAAACCCACATTTGGGATAAAGCAGCCAATGATTCCATTGGATTAGCTAATTACTACACTGCTAATCTATCAAAATATAAATCTCCTGCACATATAAAAGGGATGATTGTCTCCAGTAAAGATCAAGCTCTTTTGGCTAAATTAAAATCGCTTTTAACTGAAGATAATTCGGATAAAAACGACTCAATAATTACAGCATTAGATACAAATAAAACCATTGAAGTTGAACATGGACAATTTAAAAAAGGTGATAATGCAGTTGTTGACTTAACCTATTTTGGTGAAAAAACTGAAAAAACTCCAAGCAACGCAGGTTATTCTGAGAAATTTGCAATCGGACAATTTATTCCTGAAAAGACATCCGAACTTAGCGAAATCAGAGGACAGATATTGTCTGATTATCAAAACAAATTAGAACAAGAATGGATAATAGAATTGCGTAAAAAATATCAACCTAAGGCGAATTATAAACTAGCAAAAAAAATTAAATAACCTATATCACAAGTAAGGGACTCATTTTTTTATCTCGTTAAAAATTAATGAGTCCCGTTTTTTAATTAACAACCACTAATAAAATGAATTGTAGCAGGTTTCTAATTATTGTTTTCATATTAAGCATTTCAATATCTTGTCATCGAAAACCATCGGATCCATTAGAAGAACCCGTAGTTAGTGTAGTAAGCAAAACCCTAACAAAAAGACAATTATTTGATGCCTTACCCGCTGGCATGTCAAAAGAAGATAGCTCAGTTTTTGCTCAAGACTACATTACTCGATGGGTAAAATCGCAACTGCTTTTAAGAAAAGCCGAGCTAAATCTATCCGAAAACGAGAAAAACTTAGATGTATTAATCGAAGAATATCGCACCTCGCTGTTAACTCATTTATATCAACAAAAACTCTTAGAACAAAAATATTCGCCCCTAATAACTAGTAGTGAAATTAGAAACTACTATAAAAGTATGAGTTCCAATTTCAAACTTTCCGAACCCATAATCAAAGGCATTTTTGTAAAACTTCCAAACACCTCACCTAATATTGAACATTTCGAACGTATTTTTCGTTCTTCACGACCCGGCGATATGGTTGAAACCGAGGCTTACTGTATGCAAAATGCTAAAAAGTTTTTCCCATTTTATGAAACATGGACTTCCTGGCAACAAATAAATAGTGAACTCCCTCCCGATTACACTTTCAGTAACCAAGCAATTCGAACGCAAAACTTATATAAAACTACCGACAATATTTACACTTACTACTTATATGTTTTAAGCTATAAAGAGGCGGATGAAATAGCTCCTTTAGAATATGTCACAGGTAAAATTAAATCAATTCTGCTCAATAAAAAACGAATCGAGTTCATTCGTCAATTGGAAGAAGATTTATATGATGAAGGATTAGGTCAGAAAATCATAAAATTCTACTAAATTTACAACCTGTTTATAAAAACATGATTTGCGCCCATAGCGCTTTACTACTTTAAACTCACAAAGAATGAATTTTTTAAAATCAAGCCTTATCTTATTCTTAATACTGACAGTATGTCATCCTATTCTAGCTCAATCAAATGTAATTGATGAAGTAATTGCCACCGTAGGCGATAAACCTATTTTAAAATCAGACATAGAACAACAATATCAACAATCCATTATTGAAGGACACAATGGAACCGGAGATATGAAATGTAAGATATTTGAAGACCAACTCATTCAAAAACTATTGCTGAACCAAGCGGTACTCGACAGTATTGAAGTGAGTGAAAATGAAGTAGTTAATCAAGTAGATTCGAGAATGAACTATTTTATTCAACAAATTGGAGATAAAGAAAAACTTGAAGAGTATTTTAATAAATCAATCATTCAAATCAAGCGCGAGCAAATAGAAATGGTTCGCAACCAAATGCTTACTCAACGCATGCAAAGTAGCATTACCAAAAATATTAAATTAACTCCTTCGGAAGTTCGCTTGTTCTATAAAAATGCCATTCCCGATTCGTTGCCAATGGTTAATACCCAATATGAAATATCTCAAATATCGATTTACCCTCCAATTGAACAAAAGGAGATAGACAGGGTTAAAGATCAATTAAGAGATTTTCAAAAACAAGTTGCCGATGGACGAGATTTTTCGACTTTAGCTGTACTATATAGCGAAGATCCAGGAAGTGCAACTCGTGGA
Organism: Bacteroidales bacterium; assembly: GCA_038212305.1. Taxonomy (GTDB): domain Bacteria; phylum Bacteroidota; class Bacteroidia; order Bacteroidales; family Marinilabiliaceae; genus JBBQUP01. The sequence goes on along the minus strand of JBBQUP010000052.1, from coordinate 17,840 downwards.
GGTGATTTAGGATGGATGACCCGAGGACAACTAGTCCCAGAGTTTGCCAACGTTGCTTTTAACTTGCAGGATAAAAACAAAGTTTCAAAAATTGTTGAAACGGAGTATGGCTTTCATATCATTCAGCTACTGGATCGAAAAGGCGAGCGTATTAATGTTCGACACATATTGCTTAAACCCAAAATATCAGCAAAAGCCAAAGAGACAGCAATTAACTATATCGACTCGATTGCCAAGCTAATTACAAATAAAGACCTAATTTTTGAAGCCGCAGCCCTGCGATTCTCGATGGATAAAGATACCAGAACCAATGGGGGATCAATGGTAAATCAGAGCAATAATTCAATCAAATTTGAAATATCAGAATTAGAACCCGAGATTATTAAACAAATTCAGACGCTTAAGATTGATGAACTATCGCCACCTTTGTTATCAAAAGATGCGAAAGGTAAAGATGTTTATAAAATAATAATAGTCAAAAACGAAACAAAACCTCATCGTGCAAATATAAAAGACGATTATCAATTGCTATCTAATATGCTTGCAGCGAAAAAGAAGGATGACACCTTTAAAAACTGGATAAAAGTTAAACAAAACGAAACCTACATATCAATAGATAAGAATTGGACAAACTGCGACTTTAATTTTCCAAACTGGATTAAATAAGTACTTCGCAGGACATAATGCCGTGTTTTATTTAGCTAATTGATTTATTATTAGCACAAACGAAAATCGAAAAATAGGTATTTGACCTTAAATTAACTATTAAGATGCGAATAAAACAGATACATCTCTCTTATTTATTGATGTTCTGGATGTTATTATCATGTTCGTTTGGATATAAGACCTTTAATTTAAAAGGAGTTGTTGTTAATGCAAATACGCATCAACCCATTGATTCGGTTTCAATGTATATTTTGCGTTTCAATCAGCTAAATATTGATCAATCCACTATTTCGAGCAGAGTGTTGAATCTTGAGCAAAATGGGGAGTACAATCACATCGAGAAACGTATATATGGATTTCAACTCCAATTTGAAACACATGGATATTACCAAAAAATTATTCCTTTAAAGACGGAATCTCACAAAATAATAGATTCGATTCAACAACAACCTATTCGTTTTTTCGATAATCAAAACATCTATTTATCAAAGGAAAACTATGTAACTAATTCGGTTTATATTGGTTTAAGAGAGTTTCTATCAAGGCAAAAAGATAATAATTCTCAAAATTTGATTATTGGATTCGACTTTCTGACGGGCAAAACCACAACTAATTTAAGCGAAGCAGATATTTGGTTAAAATCTAAAATTGGATCAACCCAAATTATAACCATTATGGCCAATCCAAATGGCGGACTTATTGCCACATATAGCAACAATAAATTAGATTCTTCCCATCTTTTAAAATACACCGAAGCTCCAACTGACGGATACATTAGAAAAATAGAGCTTCAAGGAGATGAAGATCAAATACTGATCAAATGCAGAGATGGAATACATTTTGCTCGTATTACACCACTACAGTCACCTTACGAAGTGACCTTATCATCCTCTTCAACGGCTTATCGAGATACTCGATATCCATTTAGCTATCAGCTAAATAAATCACCATCCTATCGCTTCTTCAATCCAATATACGAATAGTACAAACCTAAAAATGAACTGAATCCCTTATGCTATTCATAGCTATAAAAGAATTTACAATTCATAAACCTGTAGAACGTTTCATTTTTTATCTTTACATCGCTATATTAAAATAGAATGAACAGACTAATCCATCGTATTTCGACCAAAAAACTAAGCATTAAGATTATTTTATTGTTTTGCTTCTCAATTTATGTTGTAAAGCCAGATATCCTTTCCGCTCAAAACAAACCTGCAAAAATTATTCTTGAAGCTGCTGACTCGCTCAAGTATGATGAAACTCGTTTAGGCAAAGGCGTTCAAGCGTTATACGGCAATGTGAAATTCAGACACACAAACACCATTCTTTTTTGCGACAGTGCCTATATGTATCGCGATTCGAACATGGTGATTGCATTTAGTAATGTTCACATGATTCAAAATGACTCCATCCATTTGTATGGTCGAAAAATGGATTATTTAGGAAATCAAGATCTGGCTCGTGTTCGCGGAAATGTAAAAATGGTAAAAGGCAACACAACTTTAACAACACAATTTCTTGATTTTGACCGCATTAAAAATATCGGAACCTATTTTAATTCGGGTACAATTATTAATGGAGACAATAAACTCGTTAGTGAGCTAGGCTATTTCTATCCCAACTTAAACGAAGCTTTTTTTAAAGACAGTGTTAAGGTCTACAATCCCGATTACACAATGTTTTCTGACACGTTAAAATATCATACAACCACTGAAATTGCCACTCTATTAGGGCCAACGTTCATTGTTGGCAAAAACAATTTAATTTACTCTGAAAAAGGCTATTACAACACGAAAAAAAATCAATCGAAACTTTCCAAAAACAGCTACATTCAAAGTAAAGAACAGCTATTAAAAGGCGACACTATTTTCTATAATCGGACAACTGGGATAGGTGAAGTTTTTATGAATATGGATTTAACCGATACTATAAATCACATTATTATTAAAGGTGATTATGGGTTTTACAACGAACTCAAAAAAACTGCTTTGGCAACAAAAAAAGCACAGCTCTTGCAAATATATCAGGGCGATACACTCTTCCTGCATGCCGATACCTTAAGAGCTGACCCAATACCTGATACTGATTTTAGATTAATCAAAGCCTATAACAGTGTTAAATTTTTCCGACAAGACTTCCAAGGTCGATGCGATTCGATGGTATATAATTCTCAGGATTCAACAAATACTTTTTTTAATGATCCCATCTTATGGGCTCAAGGATCGCAAATGACTGCTCAAACTATTACCATGTATAGCAAAAACAATAACTTAGATCATATTGAGCTAGTCAATTCATCGTTTATTATCTCTAAAGAAGACTCATCGATGTTTAACCAAATAAAAGGTAAAAACATGACTGGTTACATTAAGGATAAAGAACTGTATAAAATTGATGTGGATGGAAATGGACAAACCATATATTACCCTAAAGATAATAACGATATTATTGGTATAAACCGAGCAGAAAGTAGTGATTTATCGTTGTTTTTCAAGAACAGAAAAATAGATAAAATTATTATGCGGGTAAAACCAACGGGGAATATGAATCCACCGCATATTCTACCTGCCAAGGATATAAAACTAGCAGGCTTTATTTGGCTCGAACAGTATCAGCCTAAATCTAAGGACGATATTTTTATAAAAGATCAATTGCCAAAAATGGAAGAAAGACCTGCGTATGACGATTTTACAGGAGAAGATCCAGGAATATTAAAGCCCACTAAATAAAAAGAGGGGAAAGCCCCCTCTTAGTTAATATTCATCTTCATTAAAAAAGAAATCATCTTTACTAGGATAATCGGGCCAAATGTCTTCAATGCTTTCAAACATTTCTCCATCCTCTTCAATTTCCTGAAGATTTTCAATCACTTCAAGTGGAGCTCCGCTTCGGATCGCAAAATCAATCAGCTCATCTTTTGATGCCGGCCAAGGTGCATCTTCTAACTTTGAGGCCAACTCAAGTGTCCAATACATAACACTTCTATTTAACTTTGTTAATATTATTAATTCATAAACTCTTTGCAATGGCGAAGATAGAAAAAAAGTTTATTTATGCAAGACGGGAACCCATGGAATTTCTTTAAGATTTAAAAAATTAGATAAAAATCGCGATAAAACGAATAAATAATCCGATAAGCGATTCACATATCGAATAACCCAAGGATCAATCTCTTCTATCAACGACAATTCGATTATTCTCCGCTCAGCACGTCGGCAAACAGTACGAGCAACATGACAAGAGCTAATCAGAGGATGCCCTCCCGGTAAAACAAAAGTTTTTAATTCGGGCAATCCATCTTCTAAACTATCCATCTCTCTCTCCAGCAATAAAATATGCGATTCGGAAGCATCGAGCTTATCGCGTAAATCCGAAACTGCCGAATCAGTAGCGAGATAAGCTCCTACCACAAACAAATGACTTTGTATGTTTTGAATAAAAGTTGATATCTGCTCTGGCACATCATAAGACCATAAAAATCCCAAATATGAGTTTAGTTCATCAATAGAACCATACGCTTCCAAACGAATATGGTTCTTTGTCACTCTTGTACCACCTATCAAACTTGTTGTGCCTCTATCGCCCGTTTTAGTATATACCTGACTTTTTTTCATTTGTAAAACTGATACTAGTTATTAATGATCTGCAATTTGAATTTAATTCATCAAATCGGACTCTACTAATCCGTCTCGCAACCGAACAATTCGTTTCGAATGTCGAGCAATCTCCTCTTCGTGAGTTACAATAATGATTGTATTGCCTTGGTTATGAATATCTTCGAACAGCTTCATGATGTCTTCAGAAGTTCGACTATCTAAATTTCCTGTTGGTTCATCGGCTAATATTATCGATGGATTATTAACCAATGCACGCGCAATAGCAACACGCTGGCGCTGTCCTCCAGATAGTTCATTTGGTTTATGGTTAATGCGATCTGTTAATCCAACATTATCTAATACTTTTCGTCCCTGTTGATTCCTATCAACTTTTGAAATCCCTGCATATATCAATGGCAGAACAACGTTTTCGAGGGCATTGTATCGTGGCAATAAATTAAATGTTTGAAAAACAAATCCAATTTCTTTATTTCGAATCTCAGCTAACCGGTCATCAGTCATTTCACCTACTTGGGTTCCATTTAGCACATAAGATCCCGACGTAGGCGTATCCAATGCCCCAATTAAATTCATTAATGTTGATTTGCCTGATCCGGATGGCCCCATTATGGCAACATATTCTCCATGCTTTATTTCCAGATCAACTCCTTGCAATGCCTTTACTACCTGACTTCCAACCCTGTAGTACTTAACAATGTTTTTCAATGATATTACTGACTCCATAGATATCTCATTTAAAATGACTTAATTCGTAGTAGATTTATTACAACTAGCAATTAATATAGACGGTTTTGATAGTTAAAACATGCGGTTTCGGTTTGAAATTAATTCTTTAATCAAAGATAGAATAAAGTATCGCTATTTAAATTCGAATTCGAAAATGTTGTTTTTTGCATTCCTTACGAAAAAATACGATTCCTATCCGTCCTAAATCAATGGAGATAGTTACTTTAGAATCATTGCAAACTTCTCGCCAAGCGTTGTGCATTCCAGCAGACCAATCGATATCATCAAATATCACAATACTTTCATCGTGGGTTTTGTTCACTAATAAATTAAAATTTCTTAGTGTTGCTTCATATGTGTGATTCCCGTCGATGAACGCCAAATCAACTGCCTTAATATGATTTAATAAAGATGGCAATGTAGAATCGAAATCACCCTCAATAGTCTCTATGCCAACACAATTTAATTTGCTAAAGGTATGCTTTGCAACCTCTAAGCTATCGTGACAAGCATCAATGGTATATAATTTTGCCGATTTGTTGGGTAATGCCAAATAAAGCGAAGATATCCCCAATGATGTGCCAAGTTCTATAATTGTTTGTGGCTTAAACCGATTAACAATAAGAAAGAGAAGCCTTCCATGCTTATGATTTATGCCTGAACCAAATGCAATTCTTTTTACACTTTTATTTCTACCCAACTTTAATCGATTGCTCCCTGCTCCTCGGTCTTTTATTACCAACAATTCTTCATTATTCAAGTATTCGTTACGAATTTCACTTATTTGCTCGAAAGCATAAAAATGAGCATTGGGATTAAGGGTGTTTCTAATAAAGCCAAATACAAATGGGCTATGAATTCCATGTCCTCTATAATGCCGAGCAAAAATACGGTATTGTAACCGATAGAATATTTGTGCGATGTTCACTTAATTATTTTTCCACCAAATTAGATTTTTTCAATAGACCAAGCAATGTCAATCCAAAAAAAAAAAAATTCATGAATATCTAGAGAGCATTTTTTTATTTCATTCGATTTTTGACTATACTATTTTAATCCTACAATTGACTAAAACAATAAAAAACATTTAAAAACTATCGTGAAATGGATGAAATTGAACACTTAAGTTGAAAAAATGATGGTAGAATTAAAAAAAACTGTATATTGCGCTCATTAAAGTTTATTCTGTATTACACCCAAAAAACCTTAGTTTTATGAAAAAATTCATTGGTATTTTCTTATTTGCGCTTTTAGTTGTATCATGCGCTGGTAAACAAGAAGCAAAAACAACTGAAGAAACAACTATTCAAGAAGAAGTAGTTGTAGCTCCTGATAGCGTTGAAGTTGTTGTAGTTACTGATAGCACTGTTGTTGCTGAGTAATTCGAGAATAAGAAAAAAAAACCGTCTCCATTAGAGGCGGTTTTTTTTTACACTTTTCTCAACTCAAATTTTAATTTAAACAGAATAAAGAGATGGGGAAAATAATAGATATTAGACAGATAGAAGATATTTTAGATAATTACTGAAGATGAACATTCTATTTTCATCTTCTTATCTACTTATCTACAATCTGTCCTTCTATAAAATTCAAACAGCTTTTAATAAAATAGTCGCCTTATCAATTAGCTTACAACTTCTTAATGTCCGAATTATTTTCAGAAAGTTCAATCCTTCTCTTTACAGAATTTAAAGACCGCAGCTTAAGTAAATCCTTTCAAAAATCTTTTAATACCTTGCGAAAAATTAATGAGAATTAATTAACCATGTCTGAACTATCAACTCAGAGCATCATGTACCTTCCGGGGGTTGGCTCCAAAAGGGCAGAAACATTAAAACAAGAGCTTAAGATCGTATCTTTTTATGATCTGATCTATTATTTTCCCTATCGATATGAAGACAGGAGTAAGATTTTTTCAATTTCGGAGATCACTCCAAATATGCCATACGTTCAAATAATTGGACGATTCGTATCCCTCTCATTTATTGGTGAAGGAAGAAGCAAACGACTTTCTGCAAAATTTTCCGATTCAACAGGAATAATTGAATTGGTCTGGTTTAAAGGTCATAAGTACATTCACGAAAACATTAAGCCCGATACAGACTATTTGATATTTGGTAAACCCAACGCATTTAACAACCAATTAAACATTGTCCATCCTGAAACCGAAAAACTTTCAGATGTAACAATTCAACAGAGATCGCCTCTACTACCTTATTACAATACAACTGAGAAAATGAAATCTCAGTTTCTCAATTCGAAAGCTATTTTCAAACTTCAGCAAAATGCGTTTTCTGTGCATCAGGGGAAAATACCAGAGACACTTCCTCCCTATTTTATTGAACAATACAAATTAATGTTTTTAAATGAAGCGTTGTTTAACATTCATTTTCCTAAAGATCATAAGCAACTTCAACTGGCTCAAAATCGATTAAAATTCGAGGAACTATTTTACATTCAGCTCAGTATTTTAAAGCTTAAATCGCAACGAAACTCGTTTAAAGGATTATTATTCCCGTTGGTTGGGGAGTTTACAAACAGTTTTTACAAAACACGACTTCCATTTGAACTAACTCAAGCTCAGAAAAGAGTTATTAAAGAAATTCGACGGGATATGGGTTCTGGAAAACAAATGAATCGATTGTTACAAGGAGATGTTGGTAGTGGCAAAACCATTGTAGCACTAATGATTATGCTAATCGCTTGCGACAATTTTTTTCAAGCCACAATAATGGCTCCTACTGAAATACTTGCTCAACAACATTTCGAATCCATCAATCAAATGGCCAAACCATTAGGTGTTAATGTGGGTTTATTAACCGGCAGCACTAAGAAATCGGACAGGGAAATACTACATAACAAGCTTGAAACAGGTGAATTGCAGATATTGATTGGAACACATGCTTTAATCGAAAATCAGGTGAAATATCACAATCTAGGTTTAGTAATTATCGATGAACAACATCGTTTTGGAGTAGCTCAACGCGCAAAACTTTGGAAGAAGAATAGTACTCCTCCTCATGTATTAGTTATGACTGCCACTCCCATCCCAAGAACTCTAGCTCTTACCATTTATGGCGATTTGGATGTATCAGTTATCGATGAACTTCCTCCAGGACGCAAACCAATTGAAACGGTTCATTACTATCACAACCAACGAAATAACCTTAACCATTTTATTAAGCAGGAAATACAAAAAGGCCGACAAATCTATATTGTATATCCCTTAATTGATGAATCGGACAAAGTTGATTTTAAAAATCTAACTGAAGGATTTGAATACATGCAACGTGTGTTTCCCGATTACAAAATAGAGATGATACATGGTAGATTAAAACCATCTGAAAAAGATTCTGCCATGAAAACTTTCACCAGTGGATTTGCGCAAATACTAGTCTCCACAACAGTAATTGAAGTGGGTGTAAATGTGCCAAATGCATCGGTTATGATTATTGAGAGTGCTGAACGTTTCGGCTTATCACAGCTTCATCAACTAAGAGGTCGTGTGGGAAGAGGTGCTGAACAGAGTTATTGCGTTTTAATGACTTCGCAAAAATTGTCGGATGATACTCGTAAACGAATGGAGATTATGACTCGAACAAATGATGGTTTTGAAATTGCAGAAGCCGACTTAAAACTTCGTGGACCTGGTGATTTGGAAGGGACTCAGCAATCAGGTCTTCCATTCGAATTGAAAATAGCCAACTTAGCAAAAGATCAGCAAATACTTCAATTGGCTCGTCAGGCGGCTACAAAAATATTAGATGAAGATCCATTATTAGAACTATCGAAAAACTTTGTTTTAAACAAACAATTAACTTTCCTTGCTCGTCAGAAAATTAATTGGAGCATGATAAGCTGATTATTTACTTGGAATAATATAATTATTAGGTGCAAAAAAGAGATTAGAAATTCTAAAAAAGTATTATAATTCAACTAAAAATTAGTTATTTGCGGCTGAATTTAATCAAACAGGATATCATGTTAAAAAAGTTCTTCTTTCTTCTGTTTTTCATACCAACAGCGCTATTTGCAGACGAAGGCATGTGGGTTCCAATTTGGATGCAAAGCAATCAAATCGAAGCAATGAATCGTCTCGGGTTAGCCATTCCTTTTTCAGAGATTTACTCTAATCAAACACCCTCAATAAAAGATGCGGTAGTAAAATTAGATAACGGAAGCTGTACCGGTGAATTCATTAGCTCAAAAGGTCTTATTTTAACGAACCATCATTGTGGATTCGATGATATTCAAGCCCATTCATCAACCGAGAATAATTACATTAAAGATGGATTTTGGGCAAAAACCTATTCTGAAGAATTAGCAAATCCTGGAAAAACAGCTACTCTTTTAATTTCAACTATTGATATCTCCAATCGATTTCATGAAGCATTAAATCCAAGCTTAACCTTAGATCAGCGGACTTCGCTAATCGACAGCATAAAAACAAATCTTATAAAATCAGTTGCAGACACATCGGCATACGAACCCGAAATTGTTTCTTTCTACCAAGACAATCGCTTTCTGCTATTTCTATCTCAAACATTTAAAGATATTCGATTAGTAGCTGCTCCTCCTGAATCAATAGGAAATTTTGGTGGAGAATCAGACAATTGGGTGTGGCCACGTCACACAGGTGATTTTTCGATATTCAGAGTGTATTGTTCCCCTGATGGAAAACCGGCTGAGTATGCTGCGAATAACGTTCCCTATACTCCCAAAAAGTTCCTCAAGATATCCGTTTCAGGTGTTCAGCAAAACGATTTTACTATGACCATAGGCTATCCAGGAACTACTACCCGATATGCACCCAGTGAACAAATACAAAGTATTCAAAACTTCGAAAACCCAATTATTGCAGAAGTCAGAGGAATCAAACAAAACATTCTTAAATCGCTGATGGATTCCAATGCCGAAATCCGCATTCAATATGCTGCAAAATACGATCAATCATCGAATTATTGGAAGTATGCCATAGGTCAAAATAAAGGATTGCAAAACGGGAAAATTAGCTCTGACCGATTAACCTATCAAAACACGATATTTAAAAACATGAACGACTCAATTGTAGATATTGACGAATTCATTTCCTCTTATCAAACGTCGAAGCAATTGATAATTAGAACTAAACAATTAGAAGAAACGTTGTTTTCAGGTTGCGAACTTCCCTTGTTCTCGATAAATTATTTAAACCAAATCATATCATTAAATCAGATATCTCAAACTGATTCGACTTATCTATCAACAAAAAATAAGTCGATCGAAAACATCCAGACATTCTTTAAAGATTACAATCCAGAAGTAGATAAAACAGTAATGATTGCCATGCTAAACTATCTAATTACAAATAATCATCCAATAATAAAACAGGGATTAATACCAAAACATTTTAAAAACAATGCTACAAAGTTTTGTGATTATCTTTTTAGAAAAAGTTTATTTACGAAAAAAGATTGGCTCATTAATGGACTGGATAATCTATCTAAAAAAGAAATAAGAAAAGATTCAGCCTTTAAGTTCATTGCACAGATATTATCTTTCTCTAGTCAACTTTATGAGACTTACGATCAATTAACAGATTTACAAAACAACTTCAATCATCATTATCAATCAACAATTCTGAATCTTGACTCGCTTTCGAATAGTTATCCCGATGCTAACTCAACCTTGCGAATTTCATACGGATCTGTTCAACCATACCATCCTGCAGATGCTATTTTCTTTAATTACTATACGACCAGTAATGGGATTTTAGAAAAAGAAAACCCAGCAATTAAAGACTATATCGTTCCTGAAAAACTAAAAAACTTATTGGAAAATTCTAATTATCAATCCTACTCCAATAGTCTAAATCAACTTCCATTGTGCTTTATCACAACCAACGATATTACAGGAGGCAACAGTGGAAGTCCTGTGATTAATAAAGATGGTAATATAGTTGGTATTGCTTTCGATGGCAACTGGGAAGCCATGACAAGCGACATTGCCTTCAATGAGGAAATGCAACGATGCATTTGTGTTGACATTCGATATGTTCTTTTTGTTATTGACAAAATTGGTGAAGCACAGAATATTTTGAATGAGTTAAACATTGTTAAACAACCATCGTATCATGGAATTTAAATTCATAGAAGTCGTTTCAGCTTTCATAGTCCTATTTGCAGTTATTGATGTCTTAGGATCAATGCCGCTCATTATCAATATGAAAAACAAAGGGATGCAAATAAATCCTATTAAAACAGCACTTGTTTCATTTATAATGATGGTGGCATTTTTGTTTATTGGAGAGGGATTACTAAAACTTTTTGCAGTTGACATCTCCTCCTTTGCCATAGCAGGATCATTTGTACTGTTAATTATGTCGATGGAAATGATTTTAGGTGTTGAAATATTTAAACACGACTCGCCTGAAAGTGCTTCTATTGTTCCCTTAGCTTTTCCACTCATTGCAGGAGCTGGTTCTTTCACCACCTTGTTATCACTACGATCTGAATATCATAGCATTAACATTATTATTGCCCTCACCTTAAATATCGTTTTTGTTTACATTGTACTTCGTTTAACGCACGTAATAGAAAGGATAATTGGGGTGAGCGGCGTTTATGTGTTGAAAAAATTCTTTGGCATTATTCTTTTAGCCATGGCAGTTAAACTGTTTATTAACAATGCAGGACCTTTAGTGGCTGGAGTTTTAAAAGCACATTAAAAATGGGAAAGAAATACTACGTAATTTGGGTAGGTAGAAAAACTGGCATTTTCACAAGTTGGGAAGAATGCAAATTGCACATTGAAGGTTATAACAATGCCAGATACAAAAGTTTTTCTTCATTATCGGAAGCTGAATTAGCTTATGGAGGTAAAACACTCAGCAAAACATTAACATCGTCTAGTTTCATTAAAAACAGTCTTTCGGTAGATGCAGCATGCAGTGGCAACCCCGGAGTTATGGAGTATCAAGGTGTTAATACTGAAACAAAAGAAGTATGGTTTCATCAGAAATATGAACTTGGAACAAATAACATCGGCGAATTTCTTGCTTTGGTGCATGGATTAGCCGAATTGAAGAAACGAAATTTAACCATTCCTATTTATACCGATTCGAAAACAGCTATTTCTTGGATAAAACAAAAAACATGTAAAACAAAATTAGAACAATCCCCCAAAACTCAAATTCTCTTTGAGATTGTTCGAAGAGCTGAAAAATGGTTGAAAACAAACGATTTTAGCACAACAATACTTAAATGGGAAACCAAAGAATGGGGCGAAATTCCAGCCGATTTTGGACGAAAATAACTCATTTCTAAGAGCACCTACAAATTTCATCTATCCTATAAATATTTTACAAAAGATTACTTCAATCTTCTCTAGAATTCTTTTCGCATAATTAGCTCTATAATACTTCATGTTTTTTTAGTAAATTCAACCATAATATGATTGTAAAATCTTTAGATTTATTTAAAACGGATAGATTTCGAAGAGAATATCATCATGTTTAGAACACAACATCAAACACAGGGCTAGTCATAATAACCTATACATCAGTACTATAAACCACGAAACAAACAACATTATTTCTTTAACAATTCCTTTAAAACAATCCCTCCAACTATGCTAATATAATCAATGGAAAAAAATAAATTCAAACATAAAATGCGAGTAGATGCTCCAGCAAGAATTGCAGGAATCTATTTAATAATAGGAATTTGTTGGATTTTACTATCTGATTCAATATTAATGAATTGGCTGCCAACCATTGAATTATTCAAGTTTTTTCAGTCGTTTAAAGGAATATTGTTCGTTATAGTTACAGCAGCAATTATTTATATTTTAATTTTCAAAGAAATAAAAAAACAAAACGAAACCAATTCACTTCTTTTTAAAGAAAATCAATTACTCGATATCGTATTGCAAAATAACTCAGGAGTTAATATTTTAATTATTAATAAGGATTTAAAAATTGTTTTAGCAAAAGGTCAAGAGCATATTTTTAATAATTCCTATCCCACAAATGCAGTAGGATTAGATTTAAAAAAAACAATTTTAGAGGAAGATACCAAGCATGATATATTATCAATATTAAAAACGGTATTCTCAGGTCAAAATATAGAATCTGAAATAAAAATACACAACAAATGGTATCAACTTCGAAGTGAACTCCTAAAACCATCGAGTCCGTACGAAGGATTAGCACTTTTAATATTAATTAATATTGATTCGATCAAAAAGTCAATTGAAGAAATCGATCTAGAAAAAGAAAAATCACTTTCCCTAAATCAACAATTACGTCAATCGAATGCTGAAATGAGAATATCAAAGGACAAATACATGTCTTTATTCGATAATCTGCCCGATTCAATATTAATACTAGGATTAAATGAACATCAACAACCGAGTCATATAATTGAAGTAAATAAAGCTGCAATCAACACGCTTTTGTTGCCTGCTGGAGATTTATCTTCTTTCAATCTAAAAGATGCTATATCTTTCGGAAATGATGAAAGTAATTTCTTCAATAAACGGTTTAAAGCAAATAACACTCATTCTTTTCAGGGATATCTCAACAATAAAGGGAAAAACACATCTGAAATTAATCTAAACTGCAATTGCATTAGCGTTGGCAATCAATTAAGATTAATAGTCATTCTTAGAGACATTGGGGAGATAAAAGAGCACCAAAAAATGTATTCTCAAGCATTTTCGTTAATTCGAACTATAGTTAACAATTTAAACAGTGGGATTACAGTAATTGATATAAATAACAATATAATACTATGGAATTCCATTATGGAAAAAAACACCCATCTAACGGAATCTGTAGTAATGGGAAAAAGTATTTTCAAGGTTTGCCAACAAATTGGCGATTTAGATATTGACTCCTATGTAAAATCCGCATTTGCAGGAAATATGTCTTATACTTTCGATTACCAATCTCCTACCGACAACAAAAACTGGTATACATCAATATTTTCGCCTAATTACAATTCGAATGGAGAAATAATAGGGGTTATTAGAGTAATTAATTCAATAACTGAAAGAAAAATAGCTGAATTTGAATTATTAAAACAAAAAGAAAGAGCAGAACAAAGCGACTATTTTAAAAGCACTTTTATTGCAAATATTTCGCATGAAATAAGAACGCCAATGAATGGAATAATTGGCTTTATTGAATTAATGAAACTTGAAAAACTATCATCAGATCAAAGACATTATACATCAATAATTCAAAATAGCGGACAACAGCTATTATCCATTATTGATGCCATGATGGATATTTCAAGAATTGAAACAGGACATTTAACCATCGAGAAGCATTGGTTTTCAATGGCCGATTTTTTTAATGAACTTGAGATTATTATAAACAATCTTAAAGATAAAAATACCCAGAGAGTTCCAGTAAATATAGATTTTTCTTCGATTCCTAATACAGCAATGGTTTATAACAACAAAGATCGATTATTACAAATTTTATCAAACATTATCGACAATTCAATCAAATACACCATTGAAGGACATATTGAAATTAAAGGCTTAATTGATGAGTCGAATTTAAGCTTTGAAGTAAAAGACACGGGAATTGGCATTGCTGAGCAAAACTTACAGCTAATTTTTCAACCTTTTATGACTTTGGCGAACAGAAAAAAAGTTAATGCAGGTGGAATTGGCTTAGGATTAGCTATTTGCAAAGGATTAGTTGAGAAAATGGGTGGATTTATTCAAGGAGAATCAAAAGAACAAAAAGGCACAACTATTTCGTTATCGATACCTATTGGAATAAATATCATTAATATTGAGAATAGAGAATCATCGAATAACTCGTCAAGTGTTATTAAAATAAAAAAGGTACTTCTTGTGGAAGATTCATATGAAAGTACCGAGGTTATGAAGGCTTTTTTAGATCAATATAACATTGAAGTTATTCATGCTCCAGATGGAGTTTCGGCTATTGAGCTTTTTTTCGATAACAAAGATATCGAAATGGTGTTTTGTGATATCCAGCTTCCTGACATTGACGGATTTGAAGTTTTAAAAGCGATTAGACGGATTAACAATAACATGATAGTTATTGCCCAAACGGCTTATGTCATGAACGAAGATCGCAAAAAATGTTTAAGCGCCGGCTTTAATGACTACTTACCAAAACCTATCGACAAATCTTCGTTCTTCGAAATACTCCTAAAGGCAAGCCCTCCAACTCAATTGAAAGACTAGATGAGCTATTATTATCGTTTTTTACTTCTTTGCTAATTGGTTTTTTTAGTCCAATTATCTTTTAATCCAACCGTTTTATTGAAAACTGGTTTTTCCGAGGTTGAATCCTTATCAACACAAAAATACCCAATTCGCTGAAATTGAAACGTTGTTAATGGCTTGGATTGAATTGTCCAAGGTTCAATTTTACATGTTGTAATCTTCAATGAATCTGGGTTTAGAAAGTCCTTAAAGTCAACCTCTTTATAGCCATCAGGTTCTGCATCCATAAATAAGCGATCGTATAAACGAACTTCAGCCTCAACACAATGATTAGCTGCCACCCAATGTAATGTTCCTTTAACTTTTCTATCTGACTGAGCCATTCCACTCTTTGTTCCAGGATCGTAAGTGCAATAAATCTCAATAACCAATCCATCATCATCCACCTTAAAATCGGTACACTTAACAATGTAAGCACTTTTAAGACGCACTTCCAAGTCCGGCCCTAATCTAAAGAATTTTTTAGGTGGATTTTCCATAAAATCATCCCGCTCAATATAAACTTCACGTTCAAATGGAATTAACCGATTTCCCGCTGTTTCATCCTCAGGATTATTCACCGTTTCCATCATTTCAGTTTTACCTTCAGGATAATTGGTAATAATCAATTTAACCGGATCTAAAACAGCATTAACACGAACTGATTTTTTATTTAAGTCTTCACGAATACAAAACTCTAACAACGAAACATCAATAACATTATCACGTTTGGCAACTCCAACCTTATCGGCAAACATACGAATCGACTCTGGAGTGTAACCTCTACGACGTAATCCCGAAATAGTTGGCATTCGTGGATCATCCCAACCCAATACGATATTCTTTTGCACCAATTCTAACAATTTACGCTTGCTCATTACGGTATAATTGAGATTTAAGCGTGCAAATTCAATTTGTCGAGTTCTAACCTTTGGTTGTGACTCGCCTTCCAAAATCTGATCTAAAAACCAATTGTACAAAGGTCGATGAACTTCGAACTCTAGTGTGCAGATTGAATGGGTAATTCCTTCAATAAAATCGCTTTGTCCATGCGCATAATCGTACATTGGGTAAATACACCATGAATCACCTGAACGATGATGCTGTTTATGAATAATGCGATACATAATTGGATCGCGCATATGCATGTTCGAAGAGGCCATATCGATTTTGGCTCGAAGAATCTTTTCACCTTCCTTGAATTCACCTTTTTTCATTCGTTCGAACAAATCCAAATTTTCTTCGATCGACCGCTTGCGATAAGTACTATTTATTCCGGGCTCATTAGGAGTTCCTTTTTGCTTAGCTATTTCCTCTGCACTTTGATCATCAACATAGGCTTTCCCATCGTTAATTAGTTTAACAGCCCAATCGTATAATTGCTGAAAATAATCAGAAGCGTAACGTGGTTCACCATTCCAATCAAATCCTAACCACTTTACATCTTGTTCTATCGAATCAACATACTCTACCTCTTCTTTAGTGGGATTTGTATCATCGAACCGAAGATTACAAGCTGCGTTAAAATGTTTAGCAATACCAAAATTCAGGCATAAACTTTTAGCATGTCCAATATGTAAATAGCCATTAGGCTCAGGAGGAAATCGGGTGAGTACTTTCCCTTCATTTTTTCCTTCTATTAAATCTTTCTCAATATCTTGGAAAATAAAATTCAATTTCGCCCCCTCATTAAGCGATTCAGTTATATTATCAGTACTCATATACGATTGTGATTATTAGACTTAATTCATTGAAAACACACAAAAATAAGGCTTTTTATCAATTGTTTATTATAATAGCACAATAAAGACTTATTTTTACGCGAGTTAAATAACATTAATATAAAATCATGCAGAAAATAGCAACAATAGAGCTAGAAGAGATGGAATTCTATGGTTATCACGGTTGTTTTAAGGAAGAACAAATCGTAGGTAACAAATTCATCGTTAATCTTAGTTTTGATGTAAATATTACTATTCCGGCAAAAACCGATAATATAAAGGATGCGATTAACTATGTAACTGTTTACCGAATTGTTAAGGAACAAATGAGTATCGCTTCACATTTAATGGAAAACTTAGCATGGCGCATTCATGATGCAATCAAACAGGCATTTCCTGAAATTATTAAACTTCATATTAAAGTTTCAAAATTCAACCCCCCAGTTGGTGGAAAGATGAAACAAATGTCAATCAACATTGAGAAATAAAATTTATTAACAATTCACCTAAAAATATGTAGTATTCATTTTTTTTACTATTTTTGCCATCCCAAAGTACGGTCGGTTGGCCGAGTGGTTAGGCACCGGTCTGCAAAACCGTGCACGGCGGTTCGAATCCGCCACTGACCTCACGTACTAAAGAGCCTGATATCAGAATAATGATGTCAGGCTTTTTTCATTTTATAAACTCTCAGAATATTCCAAATCCTCTTCAATTTAATTTTTACCATGAACCATTTTTAACACAAAAAAGTCCGATACTCTTACGAATATCGGACTTTTGAAGGTCGGCGGCGTCCTACTCTCCCACTAAATCGCAGTACCATCGGCGCTGACAGGCTTAACTTCTCTGTTCGGAATGGGAAGAGGTGGAACCC
>JBBQUP010000051.1:0-26102 GCA_038212305.1 Bacteroidales bacterium | reverse complement strand
CGAGCCAAAAGAACCAATGAGCTTTGTTGAGCTTTGCTATTTTGGAGACTTAGCGTAAAAATAGCTAGCGTTATTATGAGTTGTCGATAATTCATTAGTAGGTAATTAAGTTTACTTGAGGAATGTTAAAACCATTTTTAAGTACTATTTTCTTGGTTGAGGTAACTGTTTTAAGTCCAGGTAAAACATACTGTATTTGAATGGTATAGTTACCGGCACTCACCTGTGGCCAAGGATATGTATTTAGCATCTTTGTCATTACAGCAGTTAAAGGTGACTTGGCACTTGCCATTAAGGCAACCTTATTGCGCAACTCCACATAATCGTCGGCCCATATTTGAGGAACAGCAAATATAATATGCGTCATATCCGATTTAAAATCAGCCTTTCCAGCCTCAATATCCATATCACTCATAATATAATTTTTTTCAACTTGATACAAATCAATATTCCCTGTTGGTGGAACTCCTAATTCTGATACATTTCGATTAGAAATGGTTACCGTACTATTCCATGGGTAATTCTGGTACATGATAGGGTAAATATTATTCTGATACCAATCACACTCAGGCATATAGGCAGTTGCATTTAGTAATGGAGTTTTATTGGTGCTATGAATAAGCTCAAATCCATCGAAAGGTTCTGAATAAACTGTTGCACCGGGGAAATCAATCGCAGGACTAACATTAAACAAAATTCGAACAGTTAATTCATTCATATTTAACTTATCTGCCAGTTTATTAAATATACTGGTTCTGAAATCAAGCGCGTAAAAAGCTTTTTCTTCAGCTTTTTGAATCACCCCATCCGCAGCTCGAGTTGTTACTTGGGCCGTATTTGCAGTATCACTCAAAGCTTCTGTTTCGGTGGCCACAATGTTTTTGTCAACTGCCTTGTTCTTATCCAGCGGTATGTTAACCAACTCGAACTTATAAACCATTTCGTTGGCTAAATTGGTTGGCACATCAACTTCTGCCATCTTTTGAGATGCGTTGTAGCTTAAATTAGCATATATAGGCATGCCAGTTTTTGGTGTCCACCGTCCTTTTTGCATCCATCCATTAGTGGGGGCAAAAAACGGTGCCAAATCCGACTTAAATATCACATATGCTTTATTGTACTCGGTTTTATAAAAGTTAGCCATGCGGTTAATTGGGTAAGTATAAGTTATGTAGCTGGCCGGAATTTTATCGGGCAATAAACCAGTGGTAAATTCATAGCTTTTCTCTTCTATGTGTACTTTTCCATCATCACCCTTATACTCTTGCCAAATACCGTTTACCTTCTCCATAAAACTAGCTTTGGCAACAATTTTATATTTGGTTGATGGACTAAAAATTGTGTTGGGTGTAAATGCCAAAGTTTTTTTCTCCCCATCCCATTGAATAGCACCAGGCATAGGAACATTGTCTTTATAAATATTAAACTCAACAAGCTTAATTTTAAATGTTTTACTACTGGTTTCGTTCTCAGCTATTTTCACCTCTTTTTCAACAGGGAAATTAAATACAGCTTGTGGTAAGGTAAATATATCTACCTCTTTGGCATCTTTAGCAGGTGCCAAATCGCTAATAATTTCTATGTCAGCCAAATCGGTGTTGTACATTACTTTGCACTTTTCACCAAACTCTGCTTGAAACTTACAACTACCTTTAATTAAGCCTCCCAAAATCTTATATTCTCCACCTACAACCCCCATTCCATATGTTGGGTTTGGGCCTTCGAGACGAATGGCTGCCGCGGTTGCAAGCGATATAATCTCGTACTTGCGTCGTTTGCCAAAAATCTTCACTTTTATTCCAATTTCTCCACTAAAATAGGCATAAGCTTGCCCTTTGGCATACCAACCATTTACGCCAAGTTGCCCACTACGTCCTTGACAATATGCATCGCCATAATCGAGTAGCATTATATCAAACCCAGCACCCAGTTGAAGTCGGGCATAGAAAATTAGGAAGTTCAAATCACCTGTGTCAATTTTAATGGCAGCACCAAAAGCCAAACCTGTTCCTAATTTTAGGACTTCTTCTTTTCGTTCACTATTCGCATTGTCGGGCGTTAAATGTAAAATATTGGTAACTTCCACTGGAAATTGCATGGCATCGGGAATGTTGTGTCCTGCCATAAAGTAAACAGTGGTTTTCGCCATTCCCAAAAAGCTCATGCCCATAGGGTCGGTTGGTGAGCCCAAATGCAAATACCAAGTATCGGAACTGATATGAAAATGCCCCCATCCTGCTCTATCGTTTGCCCCAACGCCTTTAAGCACATTGGCAACATTGGCATAAATCTCCATTTCGGTATCGAACGAATGATTCACAAAATCGAACACAATACTCAACGATGCGCGAATCATGGCCGAGGAGCCTACTGTTTGGTTTCCGCCAGATGCTGCAGCATTAATCATCTCTTTTAAAGCACCAGTGGACAATATTTTGGTGGGTGCCACAATTTCGGCTTGTCCATTTAATGCAATTAAGTCGATACCACCCGAGCTGTTAAATGCCATCTCGAAATTCACTTTGGCATCAACAATGGCTTTTTTAATTATACCCGCATTAATGGCTGCTTTAAAGCCAACCGATGAGTTATTGTCGGGCACATAAATAACGCCAGATAGCGATTTACCAAACTCAGAACCTTGTTGCGTATCATTGGCTCGTACTTGATGCATTTTATAGTACAATCCTCCACCAAAACCGCTAATCATTAATGGCCCAGCAGGAAGTTCTGTACTGCCTAAATCCAAAAATCCATCTACAAAAAAGTAGCGGAAATCTGTTTTACCAAAAACTGCAATCGCATCTAATTTGATGTCTTTAAATTCTGCTTTTAAAACGCCTCTAAAACCATTTCCATAGGTAGGGTCGGCTCTGGCAAACATAACTTGGCCATAAACATGAAAGGCATCACCTTTTTTAACATCAACACTAATTGCATTAACCTGCAATCCACCATAGGTCCATTTATCGCCGCCTGTATTAATTTTTATCCCTAGATTGGTTTCTCCAATAATACCCATATCGCCAGCGGTGGTCAACTCGATGTTCACACCAAAATTAATGGCTGATTGGTCGTTAGCTAATTTTTGGTACGAGGCACTGGTTAAACTTATTGGGAAAGAGCCATATGATAGAGGTTTGTCGCTTGTAAAACCTAGATATTTCAAGTCAAAAACTGGCGGTGCGGTTGAAATGCGCATCTCTTGAAATTGAAGCGTTGGCAGTACCAAGTCTTTTTTAGAGGTATCGGCATCGGCCGAACAACCAAACGAGATGGTGCCATTTAATAGTGCAGTAGGTGTGAACTTGCCATCAACAATATCTACGTCAATCCTTGAGCTAGCATCTATGGTTATTTTTGCTGCAAGCGCATTAAAATCTAAATCTCTTCCAGGAGTAATGCCAATGTGATAGTTTTTAGCTGCATCAACATAAGCATCAATAGTTAATGGCGAAGTTGATCCTGGTAAAATGGTGGATCCAGCAAAAGTAAACGATTTAAAACTACCCGTAAAAAACTCTAACCCCAGTTGATTTATCGACATAGCCCAATTGCCCAGTTTCCCCTCATCGAGGGTCAGCAAATTGTTTCCCAAAATTTTGCCAGTAAAACCATTGTCGTCTATAAGTAAATTGGAGGCTGAAAAAATAACTTGGTCACCATTTTTTTTATTAAACTTCTTGCCTAATGTTATGGTGGCATTTTTAATGTACAATCCTCGCCATAAATTGGCCATCTCACCTGTGTATCCTCCGGGGTAATTTGCGGGAAGCGTAAACCCTGCTAAATTTGAATAATCCGATGCATCAATTGTGACATTATCAAACTTAAAATAGGCTTCATCAAATCCGCTAAGCTTAAAGGCAGGCAAGCTAAAGTCGAAAACCACATTGTTTATGTCATTAAACACTGCAAAAAACTGAGTTTTCACTTGTTGATCGGTCGCTACACCTGTTTTAGGATTAACGCCAATAAACATACTTTTACTTAACCCAATTTCACCATTTAGTCCAATTTGCTTAAACCCATTACAATCCCACAATACATGTGAACCTGTCAACCATTTAATTTCTGCATTTCCAACTAATTGAGTGGTTAACGTATCGGCAAGTTCGAGCATGAAATCTCCAATAAGCCCATTTTTAAATGTAAACTTTATATCGTTAGCAACAAACCTTATCTTTTTTCCGTCCTTTGGATTTTTAAGTATCATAAAGGCACTAAACATGGCATATTCGGGATGAATTGAGGCTTTGTCGATAATTATCATGTAATCATCACTCGATTCAGATGCTTTAATACCAACCGGGAGTGTTGCTATGGTTGATTTGTTCAATTGAGTAACCACTTTTCGAGCAGATATAACTTCTGATCTCAGTTTTTCATAGTAACCATCCAAATCAAGTGCATCGCCTTTAGGTTCTTGAGGCTGAGGCACTAATTCATCGGCCTGTATTTCATCAACTTGATTAAATACTCTTGTTGAACCAATACTATAACTGGTGTTTTTCGCAAAACTAGTATGAGGTGAAAATATAAAAAGAGATATCGAGAGTAGTAGTAAATATTTTCTCATAGAAAGCCTGATTAGGGAGTGTATTTATTAAAAACAGGTTTGGTAAGTATCGTAATTATTTATAATCCAAGTACGTGATATTTTTAGCGCTTCCGCATAATCAGTAGTTTGCAAATCGCCGCTGGCATTAGATTTTATTGGGAAATCACAAATTACAGGCGCAACCAATTCGAGTAGTCGATAGGCACAATTTATTGGAGCTTCATTATCGGGATTGGTGTTGGTGCAGTTAAAATTATCATTCAGAATAAGATTTAGTATATAATCAATTCCTTTTTTTTGGTGCATAAATACAATGTCGGGTAGTAGTAATTGAATTGTCTGATCGTTAACCCCTATTTTATCGATTGTTGATGTGCAATAATCCACACAATTAAGATTTCCCATTCTGGCTAAAGCAACATTTAATGACCAAAAGTCATTTCGATCAATGGAGTCAGCCGATGTAAGTGCCATTTCAAAATATGAAACCAAGTCGGATACTTGTGCATAAGCAGCAAGTTTTGCTAATCGACCAAAATATAATGGCTTACCAATTATATGAGAGGCTAATAACGATTTGTTGGCCGCATTATATCCACTAACTGGTATTTGCTCCAAAACGCCTAATGTATAATAAGCAACGGAGGATTCTTTTGCTATTAACCCTTTAGAAATAAGTAAGTGAGTGCATTTTTGAAGTTGGGATTCATCTTTGAGTTGTGATGCTAATTGGCCTAAAATTGATACTGTAAAAAGTTTTTCATCACTACTACCCGTTTCAAGTTTTAATTCAAAATAACCAGTCAGGTCATCAAAGTTTGATTTGTTGAGGAGAGTATTTATGGCCTTATAACAAGATTCGCCTTTGGAGTATTGCCTATATAATTTGTCAAGCTGTTCGTTGTTCTGACTTAACATTACAACGGTAAAGAACATACTAAAAATAAGTACGAACCCTTTTTTCACAAAGCAATTCCAAGTGAACATATGGTTTAGTTTTGGTTAATCGGCTGCTAAAATAGTTATAAAACTTAATAATTCAATCACTTATAGCTATTTAAACAGAATCTACATAATAATGATTGTTTTGCGAAAAACATTTAAAAAAGTTCTATAAAATTTTTTTCTCTGCGATTAACTAATCACCACTGCTTTTTATTCTCTGTGCCCCTCTGTGCAATATTCTTAACCGAGATCCACTATTTTTTGTTTTTCCTCTGTGCCTCTCCGTGAAAACTCTCTATACCCTCTGTGCAATATTCTTCAAAAAAATATAATTTTCTTATTTATTTAAATCTCTTCCAATATTTTCTTATTTTAGCCTTATAAATAGTATCGTATGGCAGAACGTGAAGGGATAGTGATTAAATCAACTGGTAGTTGGTATTTAGTGCGGACAAGCGAAGGTGAGACTTTGCAATGTCGTATTCGTGGACGTTTGCGAATGGACGAGCTTAAAAGCACTAATCCTGTTGCTGTTGGCGATAGGGTACGATTTGTTGATGACACCATGGACGGGCAAGGTGTTATTGAAGAGATACAGGAACGAAAAAATTATATTATTCGTCGTTCCACTAATTTATCGAAACAATCGCAAATATTGGCTGCCAATATCGACCAGGCCATATTGGTTGTCACCATTAATTATCCCGTTACCACATTGGTTTTTATCGATCGGTTTTTAGCCTCGGCCGAAGCGTATCGCATTCCGGTGACCATCGTGTTTAATAAGATCGATCGTTACGACAAAAAACATCTGGTTGAATTAGAGAATATTAAGCTTTTGTACGAATCAATTGGTTACAATACCATTTCGCTTTCGGCCAAAAAACAAGAAGATATTTCAGCCTTTGCTGATCTTTTACGCGATAAAGTGAGTATGATCGCTGGCCATAGTGGCGTTGGCAAATCTACACTCATCAATCGCATTGAGCCTACGTTAAATCTTAAAACTGCCGAAATATCAACAGCTCATCATACTGGAAAGCATACCACAACCTTTGCCGAGATGCATGCCTTAAACATTGGGGGTTATATTATTGATACTCCAGGAATTAGGGGTTTTGGACTTTTCAATGTCGATAAAGAAGAGCTACACCACTATTTCAGGGAGATGTTTACACTATCCTCCAAATGTCAGTTTCACAATTGCACACATAAACATGAACCCGGATGTGCAGTTAAAAGTGCCTTAGAAGAGGGTACGCTGGCAGCATCGCGTTACAATAGTTATTTGAGTATATTAATGGAGAAAGAGGATAAATATCGTGTGTGATTTTTTCAAGATTAATAACTCAACCATAATAGATTTCAATTAATGTGCTAAAATTTATATAAGGTAAGCGAAACAAAAGAAGGTTGCATTAAAAAATGGAAATAAACAATACCTTTTTAATTTAAACGTTCAATGTGTATAGTATTTATGGTTTTTATTATTGATCCAAATAATAGTTAATGAATTATTACACGCGTAAGCGACGTTGGAAATATATTTTGTTCCTTTCGGCAGCTATCATTGGCGGATTTACCATCTATTACACCAACCAATTGGTGGATGAATTAAAAATTGCTGAGCGAAAAAAAGTTGAACTTTGGGCCGAAGCCATTCGTTTACTATCTATCTCAGAACCAGGTACCGAAGGGGAATTAATGAATTTGATTAATCGTGTTATCTCCGAAAATACAACCATTCCGGTTATTTTAACCGATACACTCGATGAAGTTTTATCGCACAACAACTTGCGCTTAAAACCTACTGCCCAACCTGCCGAAGTAGATAAGATACTGAGGCAAATGAAAACGGCTGGCTATCGTATCAGCATCGACCTGGGCGATAATGACTTGCAGTACCTTTACTACAACGATTCCATTATTCTACAAAAACTCACTTGGTTTCCCTTTATTCAATTATTGGTTGTAGCCATTTTTATTCTGGTTGCTTACCTTACGTTTAGTGGTGCTCGAAAAATGGAGCAAGATCAGGTTTGGGCAGGAATGGCTAAAGAAACAGCTCATCAGCTAGGAACTCCCACTTCATCGTTAATGGCATGGATTGATTTGTTAAAACTTAAAATTACCAATGAGCCACTTATTCATGAGATGGGCAAGGATGTAGAACGACTGCAAATCATTACCGATCGATTCTCAAAAATTGGTTCAAACCCTGACTTGACCGTCGAAGATTTACCGTCACTAATTGCGTCAACCACCGACTATCTAAAATCCCGTACCTCATCAAAAGTAGTCTATTATCAAAATTTCCCGCCACATAAAGTTTTAGCCTGCATAAATCCTGTTCTGTTTGCCTGGGTTATTGAAAATGTTTGCAAAAATGCCATCGATGCCATGTCGGGAGTAGGTGCAATTAATATTTCGGTTGATGATGATAAAAATCAAATAATCATAGATATTACCGATACCGGTAAGGGCATTGCACGACGATTTCAAAAACGTGTGTTTGAGCCAGGATATTCGACTAAAAAACGAGGTTGGGGATTGGGATTATCGTTATCGAAGCGTATTATCAATCAAATTCATAAAGGAAAAATTTCGGTGCTCGACTCTCAATCTGGATCAACCACTTTTCGAATCGTATTGCCTAAAACTAATGCCGAACAAACCTTATAAACAAAGAGTTTCAGAAGCCTTTAGTCACATTTTTAGAATTGTTTTTCAAAAAAGAGCTAAATCTTTTCCCATTATCTTCAATTTTTATAACTTTGCGAAGTTTTTATAATTGGCAAGGTGGAAAAGTTATCACGATTCAATATCCCTTTTTTGGGATTAACGTTGGAAGAGCATCATTTTGAGTATTTAATTGATGCATCTTTTTTTAACCTTATGGAAGGTAGCTTAATTGAAGATGGTAAGTTAAAAGCAAACGTGACTTTAACGAAACAATCGAATATGATGACTCTGGATTTTGATATTAAAGGTGATGTTTACACAACTTGCGATAGATGCTTAGAGCCCATTACAGTACCTTTAAAAAGCACAAATCGCCTTTTAGTCAAATTCGGAGAAGTTTATGATGAACCTACCGATGAAATAATTGTATTGCCACATGATGAACACACCATGAATATAGCTCAGTTTTTATATGAGTTTATTGGATTGAGTTTGCCTGTGCAATGCATACATGGCGAAATTGAAGGAAATAAACAAACATGCGATCCACAAATGGTTGAAAAGCTTAAAACCCTTTCAGCAGCAGGAAGCAGTAATGAGAGTGATAGTGATCCCCGATGGGACGCATTAAGAAAATTAATTGATAATAAATAAAGCAATAGTAAAATGGCACATCCTAAGCGAAGACAATCGACTTCACGACGCGACAAGAGAAGAACTCACTATAAAGCAGTTACTCCTGCTTTGGGCGTTTGTTCAAATTGTGGTACAACAGTAAAAATGCACACCGTTTGTGGCGAGTGTGGCTACTACCGTGGAAAACTAGCAATCGAAAAAGTTGCAACAGCATAACGCATTAAGCATTCGTTATCAATGCTCCCGGTTTACCGGGAGCATTTTTTAAATTTACCCCAATCACTTTTTGAAAGGCAAATTTTGCCATTCAACAGAATTATTGAAGAAAAGAACAAACCACAGATTTTATTGAATAGTAAATTCTGATGTGTAACCAAAATCAGTTAAGCATTCTTTCGTTACTTTAGAGGTCGTGAAAATGTTTAAATGAGATTAGAATGAGCAGTCCATATGTAAAGTATTATTTTTACATGGATGAGCTTATCTCTATATAATAAATAATTTGTAAGGATGGAAAAAATTAATGCCGTTATTACTTCTGTTGGAGCATTTTTACCCGAGTATGTGTTAACCAACGATGAGTTAAGCACTATGGTTGATACCACTGATGAGTGGATTATGTCGCGAGTTGGTATCAAAGAACGTCGTATTTTAAAAGGCGAAGGCTTAGGGCCTTCTGACATGGCCGCAAAAGCCATTCAGAATATTTTTGATAAAACAGGGCTAAAACCCGAAGAGGTAGATATGATAATTTGCGCAACAGTAACTCCCGATCATCCATTCCCTTCAACGGCCAGCATAATTGCAGATAAAACAGCGATTCATAACGCTCAATGCTTCGACATAAATTCGGCTTGCGCTGGATTTTTATTCGCATTAGATGTGGCTATGAAATATATTCAGACAGGCGCTAAAAAGAAAATTATTGTAGTAGGAGCAGATAAAATGTCAGCCATTACAGATTACACAAATAGAACAACGTGTGTGCTATTCGGTGATGCTGCTGCCGCTGTATTAGTTGAACCTACAACAGAACCTTTAGGCATTATAGATACGCTACTAAAAAGCGATGGCTATGGACTAAGCCATCTTCATATGAAAGCTGGAGGATCAGTTAAACCTGCCAGCATCGAAACCATTGCAGCTAAAGAACATTACATGTATCAAGAAGGTCCTGCTGTATTTAAGCATGCCGTTTCAAAAATGGCTGATACGGCCGTTGAAATTATGGAACGAAACAATTTAACAGGTGATGATATTGCTTGGTTAGTTCCTCACCAAGCCAATTTAAGAATTATTGATGCTACCGGAAGTCGCATGGGTCTCCATCCCGATAAAGTAATGATAAACATACAAAAATACGGTAATACAACTGCTGCAACTATTCCTTTGTGTTTATGGGAGTGGGAAAGTCAATTGAAAAAAGGCGATAATCTTATATTGGCAGCTTTTGGTGCTGGATTTGCTTGGGGAGCTATTTATGTGAAATGGGGCTACAACAAGCAGTGATCAGTTATCAGTTGGCAGGATATAGTGAGAAGTAAAATTAAAATACTCGAATAAATCGAACCGGACTTGTACCGGTTTTTTTTGTTTTAGCTTGAATGAATTGAGATCTGTAGATTTAATTAGTGCCTGCTGGAAAACTCAAGCAGCTTTATTATCTAATTTTCCCGTAGGGAATTTAAAATTTAATAAGTCAATTGGTTATGTAATATTGTCTCATTTCCCTTGCATTTGGCATCTATAAAAGTCAAGTTATTTAATTGTAATAGAATGTTTCAGCAGACCCTAATTACTGCCTAAATTCGTTGAGCCGTCGCACGATTGCATCGTATATGTTATTAAAATTTCCACACAATGAAATCGAACGGAAACATTGGTATTTTAGCTCTCATCTATAGAAGGTCTGTAAATTAAAAAAGGGAAGCCTTACAAAGACCTCCCTTTTTTGAAATATTATTTTGTTCTTAGTTATTCAACGAAAAACGTTTGAATTCGGTAACAGTTAAACCTTTGCTTACTGTTTCAAGATATGCTTTAATTGACTTTTTATTGTCTTTTACAAAATCTTGTTCTAGTAATGTGCTTTCTTTGAAAAATTTATTCAAGCGACCTTGAGCAATTTTTTCAAGCATAGCTTCAGGTTTGCCTTCGTTACGAGCTAGTTCTTTTGCAATATCTAGTTCTTTTGCAATCACTTCAGCAGGTACCGACGATGAATCAACTGAAACAGGATTCATTGCAGCAACTTGCATAGCAACATCCTTAGCCACTTGAGCATCAATTCCTGTTTGATTTAAACCAACTAAAGTTGCTAGTTTATTTCCTGGGTGAATATAGGCAGTTACACTTTCAGCTTTAATAAACTGATAAGAGCTTAATTCGAGTTTTTCGCCAATTACACCAATTTGTGCTATAATAACTTCACCAACAGTTGAGTTTTGAAGCGGAAGTGCTAACAACTCTTCTTTAGTAGCTGGTTTTTTGGCCAATGCTAAATCTAAAATTGAAGTTGTAAGAGCAATGTAACTATCATTTTTAGCAACAAAGTCAGTTTCACAGCAAAGTGCAACTAAAACGCCAAAACCACCTTCTGTTTTCGATAAGATACAACCTTCGGTAGCATCTCTGTCGGCACGCTTATTTGCTACGGCTTGTCCGCTTTTGCGAATGATTTCAATGGCTTTTTCAAAATCGCCATCAGCTTCGGTAAGGGCTTTTTTACAATCCATCATACCTGCGCCTGTCATTTGTCTGAGTTTGTTTACATCAGCAGCTGTAATCGCCATAATAAGTTTATTTTAAGGAGTGATTAATATGGTTTATTCTTCAGTTTTTGTCTCTGTATCAGCTACCTCTTCTGAATCAGCGGTATTATCTACTTCTTCAACTTCTTCTTCAGAAACAACATCCTCTTCAGAAGCAACTTCCTCTTCAAATTCGGCAGTTTTTTTCGTTCTCACTCTTTTAACTTCATCTTTTCTGCCTTTTGGAACTGCACCTTTATCATCCTCATCTTTGGTAAGCTTACGTTCTTCAAGACCTTCTTTAATGGCTTGAACCATAATCTCAGTAATCAATTCAATTGATTTAGTCGCATCATCATTTGCAGGAATGATGTAGTCGATATTCGAAGGATCAGAGTTGGTATCAACAATACCAAAAACTGGAATATTCAAACGGTTTGCCTCACGAACTGCGATGTGTTCTTTCATAACATCAATCACAAACATGGCAGCAGGAAGTCGCGTAAGATCGGCAATACTTCCAAGTGTTTTTTCTAGTTTAGCACGTTGACGGGTAATTTGTAAACGCTCTCTTTTCGAGAGGTTCGACCATGATGTAGGATCAGCCATCATTTTGTCGATAGTACCCATTTTTTTAACAGCTTTACGAATGGTTGGGAAGTTTGTTAACATTCCACCAGGCCAGCGCTCTACAACGTAAGGCATGTTAGCTGAGCTAACTTTTTCAGCAATTATTTCTTTGGCTTGTTTTTTTGTAGCTACGAATAATATTTTTCGGCCCGATTTAGCTATTTGCTTTAATGCATTTGCAGATTCTTCAATTTTCACTGCAGTTTTATGAAGGTCTAGGATATGTATCCCATTACGCTCCATGAAGATGTATGGGGCCATAGCCGGATTCCACTTTCTTTTTAAGTGGCCAAAATGTACACCGGCTTCGAGTAGTTGATCGAAATTTGTTCTTGGCATTTTTTTATTATTAAGTCGTTTACTTTCTTGACGTTAACAACCAACAAGTAGTTCGCCTTGCGAAGTCCCATTGGTTTAGATACTAAACGTACCCGAAAAATATTAACGTTTACTGAACTGGAATCTCTTACGAGCTTTAGGACGTCCTGGTTTTTTACGTTCAACCACGCGTGAATCGCGAGTCATGAAACCTTCAGCGCGTAAAGCCGATTTATCATCAGAGTTAATTTTAACCAAAGCACGTGAAATTGCTAAGCGTAATGCTTCAGCTTGCCCTTTGATACCGCCACCATTTAGGTTAACTTGAATGTCGTATTTTTCAATAACATTTAGTTTGCTTAATGGTTGTTTCACAATGTATTGAAGCGTTGCAGCAGGAAAATAATTAGTCAAATCACGGTTGTTGATAGTGATCTGCCCTTTTCCTTCTTTAAGGTAAACCCGGGCTATAGCCGCTTTTCTTCTTCCAATAGCGTTTATAATTTCCATGTTGCTTATTTAATAGAATTTAAATCAATACCCTTTGGTTGTTGTGCTTCATGTTTGTGCTCGCCACCTGAATATACAAACAGGTTACGGTACATTTGGCGACCCAATTTTGTTTTTGGGAGCATACCTTTAACGGTACGTTCAACCAGTTTTTCGGGGCTTTTTTCAAAAACCGCTTTAGGGGTTACTTCGCGTTGTCCGCCTGGGTATCCGCTGTGATAAAAAAATACTCTATCGTCCCATTTTTTACCTGTGAGACGAACTTTGTCAGCGTTAATGATAATTACATTATCACCACAATCTACATGAGGAGTGAAGTTGGGTTTGTATTTCCCGCGTAATAATTTAGCAACTTTTGAACCTAAACGACCAAGAACTTGATCGGTAGCATCAACAATTACCCACTCTTTAGTAACAGTAGCTTTGTTTGCTGAGATCGTTTTGTAACTTAACGTATCCACTGTCTTCCTTGTTTTTAATTAATCCTAAATTTTTTTAATACTCTCTAAAGTCATCGTTCAATTCCATCGTGCTCATTATTAATATGCTGGGTATTAATAATTTTGCCAAGCAAGGTTTAAAAAGAACTTTTTCTTCTTCGGGCATGGACAATAATCGGCCGCAAAAGTAGCAGATATTTTTTTATAAACCTATTTATTAACATTATTATTTAAGAATGTTGTTCATATAATTGATATCGGTTTTCATTTGTGCACATCCATACATAATCCAATAATTTGGTAGTTATCTTCGGTGTAAATCCTTAATTTCTTATTCGTGAATTGACTCCGTCGATCTTCGATTTGTGGCTATTCATATTTTTTGATTATTTAATCAGGCAACGTAGAGCTAAATAACAAGGAGAATCTACTTTTTTTGCAAACGAAACGACTAATTTACTTTATAAACTCTATTTTTGAATAAATTTCTCTTCAAAATATGATTCATCACAACAAATTCATTGAAGAAGCCATTGATTTATCAGCCAAAAGCATAGAAAATGGCGGAGGCCCATTTGGTGCGGTGGTTGTTAAAGACGGTAAAATTATTGGAAAAGCATCCAATGGTGTAACATTATTGAACGATCCAACTGCTCATGCCGAAGTGCTAGCTATTCGCGAGGCTGCAAAAACCATTCAATCGTTCGATTTGTCGGGATCGGTAATTTACACCTCGTGCGAACCTTGTCCCATGTGCTTAGGTGCTATTTATTGGGCTGGCATAACTGATGTATATTATGCGAACACGCGCTACGATGCGGCTAAAATTGGCTTTAGTGACCAGTTTATTTATGATGAGCTGGCTTTACCCGTAGCAGATCGTCAAGTTAAGTTAATTGAACTTCGAGACACAAAAGCTGGCGAAGTTTTTCAACGTTGGACTCGAAAAACAGATAAAACGCCATATTAAAATGGAACAATTGGGTAATTCGTTTTATCAGCAAAATATTATGACCTCGGAACGGCTATGGATTAAACCTGCTCAGCATCAATCAGAAATTAAATAGTGCCTGCACGAAAACTACATTTTTCACAGTCTTTGATAAGAAAGCTTCGGCTCTATAACGTTTATAGTGGGTAGAATTCATTGATTAATAAAGGAGTTCACTTTTGTGAATGACTGTTTTCAAAATGAGAATAACGCAGTATTTGGAGTTTTCTTGCAAAGACTAAATACGAATCGCTACCACGAGTTGGAATTGACTATGCAGGTGAGTATTGGAGTTAGATTCCGTGGCAGTTTAAAATAATTAATACGATGGCACTTTAACAATGGTAAAATTTGGCGTAAAAACCATGTTCACGCCGTACGCATATTCGAGATTTCCAATTTTTAAGTTGTAGTATGTTTCGGCCAAAGCACTAAAAGCAAAGGCTTTGCCAATTTTTTTCACATAACTTAGTTTTACAGTCGATAATTGTCGGTTAGGCGCATAATAATCATCAATATAATTAGAGACCGATTGAAACAAGAAGCTTCCACGAGGTGCTGCAAAATCATTGCCCGAAAAATAACCTAGCATTGCCTGGAAATGGTTCGATTCAGCAGAAACGATCGAATAAAAAGCATTTCCAGTGTAAAAGGGTTGAATATCTTTTTTAGTGAGACTCTTATAAACCATGAAATAGTTTGAGAAGCTAAGCTTTTGAACAAAACCACCTAAGCTTTTTTGAGCCGATAAGCCAACGCAAACATTGGCCTTCGATTTCATAGGTTCGCTAAAATCACTAATTTGACCACCTACATGCGTGGCAATTATTTGAATCGGCAACAACAATGCCCAATTATCGTGTTTATTTATAAGAGTAACTTCAGCACTGGTTCCAAAGGTGAATTTCTCTGGAATGGTATCGCCTTTAACAATAAACTGCTCCCAATCGATCCAAGTATCAACCTTTAGCGATTTGGTGTTGATTAAAAATTGCAGTCCATTTTCAACCGGCCGCGAATAAAGTCGCTCACTATCAAATAGGGGTTCAATCATTTGGTGATGAATGCTTCCTTTTAATGCCCCCATAATCAGTTCGAAGGAAGGGCTGAGTTTGGCATGGAGCGATAGAACTGGCAACACTTCCATTGATACATTGTTTCCGCTGTACTTTTTAAGGTGTACGCCAGCTTTTAGTCGTATAGCAGAGCCAGCATAATACAAAAAAGAGGGTTCGATATCGTAGCCCAGCAAGGTGTATCCTTCGACGTTCGACCCAAAGTATTCGTTGTTTTTTAAGAAGTTATTGCTCTCGACCCGAAAAAGAAGATGATCGGCATATTGCGCATTGAACTCGGGATACGTTTCGAGAAACGTATAGTTATATTGAGCTTGAGTTATTCCATAAAACCAGACTAATAAAACTAGGCAACTTATTTTCTTTATCGACATATGCCTATTATTCAGGTAATTAATACAAGTTGAAAAGCCACAAATTGATCTCTATTCATAATGGAATTGACAAAGCTATAAAAAAAGTTGTTTTATTTCTTGTTGATTGCACTCATTCAAAATCACCTATATAATAACGCCTTTAGCCGATTCGTTGTTAAGTAGCTCATGAGCATCGTCGAAATTTAGGTAAGGGAAAATTGAAGGTGCGAACAGTGATAGTGGCTTATACAATCGTGATTCTTCTTTTTGCTCAGATCCAATGTAATATTTTTCCCAGTTGAAAAACGAAAATACCGACATGAGAACACTAATAATAAATGCGTATTTGAGCATGCTAAAAACACCGCCGACCAATCGATTAATGAAATTGAGTGCAGCTAACTTTATCATTTCGGTAACTAGCTTAGCTAAAAGATATATTCCAATGGAAATGACTAGAAAAGTAATTAAAAATGCTACTGCGCCAATGTATTTAAAATCCCAATATTTACTCAGCCACTCTTCGGCCAAATAACTAAAATAAATAGCTCCTAACACACCTAAAACCAGACCGACTAATGCTGCAAGTTCAATGACAAACCCATTTTTAAATCCTTTTACGATTGCAACAATTAATATAATAACGATAACTAAATCGAACATATCCAGAATAAAAAATTAAAATAACCCATGCAATTGGGCATTCACTTTATCGATGATAGTACCTAAATCGGCTTTATTTTTAATAAAATCGAGTTCATCGACATTTATAATTAACAGTTTCCCTTTGGAATAGGTTTGTATCCAATCGTCGTAACGATTATTTAGGTTTTTCAAATAATCGATGCGGATATTGCTTTCATATTCTCGCCCTCGTATTTGAATTTGATTCACCAAAGTGGGAACTGATGCTTTCAGATATATCAGCAGATCAGGTGCTTTCACCAAGTTGCTCATGATCTCAAAAACAGCTAAATAGTTATCTAAATCGCGGCGGCTCATTAAACTCATGTCGAAAAGATTGGCTGCAAAAATGTAAGCATCTTCATATATCGTGCGATCCTGAATAACCGTTTGACCCGATTGGTGGATTTTTAATACTGATGAGAATCGACTATTTAGAAAAAAAACTTGGAGGTTAAAAGACCATCGTTTCATGTCCTCATAAAAGTCCACTAAATAGGGGTTTTCATCAACATCTTCTAAGTGAGTTTCCCACCCATAATGGTAAGCCAACAGTTCTGCTAAGCTCGTTTTTCCTGAACCAATATTTCCAGCAATGGCAATGTGCATAATTAAATAGGTTATTTTTTAGGATGAAAGCTAAAGTTAATGATTCATTTTTAATAACTCTTCGATGAATTCCCGATTATTCGATAAACGCGGGATTTTGTTTTGGCCACCCAGTTTATTGTTTGATTTAAGCCAGTCGTAAAATAAATTTTTGCGAGCGACAACTAGCTTTGGTAAATCCAATGTAATATCTTTATATCGTTTGGCTTCGTAATCGCTATTTACTTCTTGTAGGGTTTTATCTAATATCACCATAAATTGCTCGAGTGAAGATGGATTTGTATCGAACTCAATAACCCATTGATGAGCGCCTTTGTTATTTTGACCCATGTAAATGGGAGCGGCAGTATATTCTTTAACGTTGGCACCAGTTGCTTCGCAAGCCGCTTTAAGAGATCTGTCGGCATTTTCGATAACTACTTCTTCCCCAAAAGCATTAATGAAATGCTTGGTTCGACCAGAGATGATGATTCTGAATGGATCTTTTTCTACAAAACGGATGGTATCGCCGATCATATATCGCCACAAACCACCATTGGTTGAAATAACAAGTGCATAATCCTTATTTAACGTTACTTGATCGAGCGTGAGAAGATTAGGACGGTCTTTCCCCAGCTCGCTTAATGGCATAAATTCGTAAAAAACACCATAGTCGAGCATGAGTAACATTCCTCGTTGAGTTGGATCGTCCTGAATAGCAAAAAATCCTTCGGATGCATTGTACGTTTCGAGGTAATGCATTCCTTCTTTGGGTATTATTGTTTTATACTGATCGCGGTAAGGATCAAAATTGATTCCGCCATGAATAAATAGCTCTAAATTTGGCCAGATCTCTAACAAGTTAGATTTTCCTGTTTCATTTAAGATATGCTTAATGAGCACTAAAAACCACGAGGGTACGCCTGCTAAAGAGGTTACATCTTCGTTAATTGTGTTCTGCGTTATCGCTTCGAGCTTGGCTTCCCACTCGTCCATTAACGCAATGGTTTGATTGGGTGTACGGATAAAACTTGTCCAAAACGGCAGGTTCTCGATTAAAATGGCTGATAAATCGCCATAAAAACTATCGTTGTTAAAATTATTTATTTGGTGGCTTCCGCCCAGAGTTAAACATTTGCCGCCAAAAACATCATTATCAGGGAAGTTATCATTAAAAATGGCCATTACATCTTTGCCACCTCTGAAATGGCAATCTTCCAAGGCCTCTTTGGTAACCGGAATAAACTTGCTTTTTGCCGAAGTGGTTCCCGATGATTTGGCAAACCATTTTACTTCGCCTGGCCAAAGGAGATTTTTTTCGCCTTGACGCAATCGAATCACATAGGGTTGTAAGTCTTCGTAATCAATAACCGGAATACGATCTTGAAACGCATCAACCGAAAGAATTGAGCCAAAGTCATATTTTTTCCCATATTCGGAATCCTTCGCTTTTCGAAGAAGCGAAAAAAGCATCTCTTTCTGAACCTCAACCGAGTTTTTCCTGAAAAAATCGATCTGAGGCAGTCGGCGAAAATTAACGAGCGAGATAATAGAGTTAAGAATTATAGCCATAAGGATAAGTTTGCGCTTTAAAGATAAAGAAAATTGTAAAACAGAAACAGTAAGGCTTGGTTTATATATTTGGGAAGTTACCTTTGCAGAAATTATCTCAAAAAATTAACATGGAAGCAGAATATTGGGCTCTCTTTTTTGCTTGCTTCTTAGCTGCTACCATTGTTCCGTTTAGTTCCGAAGCCATTTTGTCGGGCATGTTAATCGGTGGATTCAATCCCATTGCATCGCTTTTGGTTGCAACAATGGGGAATTGGCTTGGCGGAATGTCGTCGTACGCAATAGGCCGGATAGGAAAAGTCGAATGGATTCATCGATGGTTGAGGATTTCGGACAAATCATTATCGAAAGTAACAGATCGAATAACAGGAAAAGAGGGTTGGATTGCATTGCTTTGCTGGCTGCCATTTATTGGCGATGTAATTGCAGTAGCATTGGGCTTATTGCGCGCAAGAATAGGTGTAACAGCCATTGGAATGCTCGTAGGTAAAGCTTTGCGATATGTAGTTTGGGGTTACGCTACGCTTGAGGCGATGCATTATTTTAACGCTTAATCGCAAAAGAGGATGCCCAATATTTTGGACATCCTCCCTCACATAAACCAAACCTAACTTATTCAACAATAGTGTTTCCAGCTAAAGTTATTTCGCCAATTCGAGCTAATAATCGACCATCAACCGTTGCACCGGTTTTTAATGCAATGGATTGATCAGCCATAATAATTCCTTTAAAGATAGAGGTAGTTCCGATGGTTGCCGAAGTTCCTACTTGCCAAAAGATATTCGAAGCCAATGCGTCTCCGCTAAGAATAACCTGACGACCAGAGGTGGTTGTTAAAGTCGATGCGATTTGAATAATAAAAACAGCACTTGCATTTCCTTTTGCATCAAACGTAAGGTTACCCGATGAAATTTCAAGCGCTCCACTTGATTTATAAAGACCTGGTGTTAACGTTAATCCACCAATATTTCCTGCCAACAAAACAATGTCGGTACTGGTTCTTCCAGCAGCATCGTTATAGGCAGTGGTTAAATCGCCTTTTGCAGTTGTTAAATTAGTTGGCGTTGGGACACCATAATCGGATGCGAATAAACTTCCAGTTACCTGTGCCGCTGTTGCAGAGGCTCCTTCTGCAGGATGTACTAATGAAAATCCGGTAAGAAATGTTCCAGCAGCAGGACTTAATCCAATATTTCCGGTGATGGCCGAAGTTGGCACATTTGACACTCCTGAACCAGCTAAAATAACATAGTTACCTGCTGATCGAAGGTTAACTGCTGCTGCAACTGTTGTTTGAATTGGTATTACAACAGGATTTACTGTCGTTGGATCGTCTTTTTTACATCCAATAAATAAAACAACGGAAACTATTGTAAGGGTTTCCAAAAAATTTCTGATTTTCATAATATTCAAATTCGTTTTTGTTGTATTATCACTGCACAAAGTTAGGTTTCTGACTAGTGAAGAATGTTATGTAATTCTTTAAATTAGTTACATGATTCACACATGGCATTCTGATAACCAATTATTTATAAAAAAAAACACTTCGCTTTTTAATTCGAAGTGCTACTATTTGTAATAGTGATTTTTGATTCTCTAAACCCCGAAGGTTAATTATATAAAAGCTTATCAATCTCTTTCAAGTTAGGCGATAAAATAATTTCAGTTCTTCGGTTTGATGCGCGTCCTTCAACTGTTTCATTGCTTTGCACAGGATGGAATTCACTAGAACCTTCAGCCGAAATTCGTTTAGGATCAAACTTATTATCGATAGTTAATATACGAACAATGGATGTCGCGCGAGCAGTACTTAAATCCCAGTTGTCCTTAAATTTGGTCGTTTTAATAGGCACATTATCGGTATGCCCTTGAATAACTACAGCGATGTCTTTGGTAGTATTCAAAACCTTAGCAAGCGAACTTAATTCTTGTTTCCCTTTAGGATCAACCACATCGCTACCCGATTTAAAAAGTAATTTTTCCTCAAGCGATACATAAACACTTCCGTTTCGGATGTAAACAGTTAGTTCGTCAGCATCGAAATTCATAAGCGCTTCGCTAATCGAATTTTTAAGGTTATCCATTAAATCCTTTTGCGCTTGAAGCATGTCTTGAAGGGTTTGTAAGCGTTGGCTTTGTTGCGCGATGGTTGATTTCGATGAGGCATTCAAATCTTTTAAATCGCCTGACACTGCTGCATTTTCATTTGTTAATGAGTTCTTCTCGTTAGTCAGTTTTAAAACATTTGTATTACACGCATTTAGCTGGCTGTGTGTATTTGCACTGTCTTTTTGCAACTGATTAATTTTGGCGTTGAAAGCCACCACTTTTTTACTTGGCCCGCAAGATGTAACTAATAATGCTGCAATAAATAGCAAGGGCGCAATTGATAGAAATAATTTTTTCATTTTGTTTGATGTTTTTGATAATGTGAGTACTCTTAGTTCTGATTATTCAATAGGTTAAAACATAATTCCCACAGTCATTTGATACCATACATTTTTGTATCGTGGGATTGTTGAGGTTCCATCGCCATTATTATTTTGAATATCCCATCCAACCCTAGCTCCCAATACAACAGGGGATAAGTGAAGATCGAGACCTCCAATAAAGCATAATACATTTTTTCGAACGTTGTCGTTTTTAAATTCTTCCTCTTGAACGGTATTTAAAAGACTACTTGTAAACTCATTTTTCTCCTTTAATAAAAATGAATATTGAGGACCTGCAACAATGGTTAATGCACTAACGGGTTTAAGCTGCACAAGCAAAGGGATATCTAAATAATTTGAGGTATGTTTAAATTCGTAAGCTAATCCCCCAAGGTTACCAGACGCTTTATATCCTTTTTGCGAAAATAAAAACTCAGGCTGGATACCTAAATATTTGCCAATTGGAATTGATAAAAAAGCCCCCGCTACAGCACCAAATTTACCATTGGCATCATATTCCTCGCCTTTCGAATCGTAAACGTTCGAATAATTCAAGCCAGCCTTTAAGCCTAATTTCAGACTACTGCGGTAATCCGATTCGCCATCTTGTGCGAACCCAACGCTTGAAATAGAGCACAATAAAATCGATAAAAAAACTATTTTTTTCATTATTACGTTTTTTATTAGATGTGGAAAAATTAAATATTTAATAAACTTATTATTTTACATTATTAACCGTTAGGTCTTTAAAAGCAGTACCTAGTTCATTCATGTCGTGGGTGAACTCATTTTTAAATGCATCCCAATTGCTCTGCCCCTCATACTTATAGTCATTCAGTTTCGTGATCAGGTCGTCACTTTTCTTTTGTAGTACTGCTAGGTTCTTTTCATAAAGCGCTTTGTTTTCGGCTTTCTCAGTCTTCATTTTAGCTTTTAAATCAGCAATATCTTGCTGATATTCATCAATTTTTTGTTCCGATGCCATTTTAAATTGTTTAATAGAATCGTTTAAAGCCTGATTCATCTCCGCGGCATTATCCATGGTGTTTACAACGCTATCTTCGGCTTTCTGAACTTTTTTTTCTGATAGGTTACAACCAGAAATTATCCCACCAGCTAAAAATGTGGTTACTGTTAGTATTAAAATCGAATTCTTCATTTTGTGTATTTTAAGTTTTATCGGTTATTTCAATAGCAAAGGTATATCTGACTGTTTTGTAAAGTATTACACAACTATTGATATTAGTTGCATAATTCACACATTGGGATTTTTGTGGAGACCAATCTGGAGACAAGCGATTTTAATGAAGAGGGGTGTGTCATCGAAACAACGTTCGACGGAGTCAATTCACGAATAAGAAATTACATCGAAAAACAACTACCAATTTTTTGGATTTTGTATGGATGTGCACAAAAGAATAGTTAGCAATTTATATACGGGTAGTTTAATATCCTCGAATCTGACTGCAAGCAGTCAGGTCACGAATAATTTTATTCGTGCATTGACTCCGTCGATCTTCGATTCGTGGCTATTTTTCAATCTTTATTCTAACTATTTTTCAAAGTGTCAGCGTAGGATTAATTGCTTAAATATTTACCACTTGACATACATGGTAAATAATCAAATGGTCTTTGGAAAAAAACCCATTCACTGAAATCAACATAGAGCCTTTTATTTCGTAAGCACGAATCTGTTTAGCAATATTGCAACACGATTTAGTTCTGTTATTAAGGCAATTTTCCAGTGTCCAATTTTGCAAAAAACGGTTTGTTATATAGTTATTGGATATTGTTGTTTAGAGGCTACGCCTCTAAACAACAATATTTTAACAACGGATTTTAATCCGCTGTACATAAGCACGTGATAATCATTAGAACCGTAGATTCAGCCTATTGTGGTGCTAAGAGATAGATATGAATCGTGCCACTCTATTTTACAGTAAGTATCCGACACAACGGATTGCTATCCGTTGTTAAAAAACATATCGAGCTGACGGCTCTTAAACGACAATGAATTAGACACTTTAATTAGTGTTACTAAGAAAACACTATATATCTTAAAAACGTCTTCATTGTTACCCCTAGCCCCTAAAGGGGAATCTGCTATACACCAGCGGGTTGGCAATTCTCCCTTTAGGGAGTCAGAGGGTGTGCGCAGGGGAAATGATGTGTTTTCTTAGAGAAACTAATTAGCGGATAGATATTTATTTCCCACGAGGCTTTGTAGTAGATAGGATGGTGATTTATAAAAAAACCTACATCCTTTCCATATACCAGTTCAGTTCTTTCTCCATTTTCTGGTACTTTAAAGCAATCATAATGCTTTTCTTTAATCGCACAAAGGCAGTTTCGCTCTTAACAACGTAATCGAAGGCTTTGTGATGCATGCAATTGATGGCAACATCTATTTTGTCTTGCGACGAAAGCATAACTACTGGAATATTTGGCATAAGCACTTTTATCTCATCCAATGTTTTAATGCCATTCATTGCTGTTTTATCAATGCCATCAAGCTGATAATCGAGAATGATCGCATCGGGATTGCTTGACAAATTCGCTAGGCAAAGTTCGCCTGTTGCATAGGTTTCAATCTCAAAGTCCAAATTTCCAAGGAATTCCATTTCCAGCAATTTTAAGAAAACGGCATCGTCATCAACCAAAAATAGTTTTATTTTATTTTTCATTTGTCTAAAAATTAGTATCAAGATTAGAGTCTCAAGACATAAGATTGACTAAAGTTGCTCGATCACTTTAATCATTATCTTGTGTTTATACCTTAATCATGTTCGTTTTACATCTCTATTTTTTCCAATTGCTTAATGAAACTCATCAATTTAATTATGCTGCTGTGCGATGAAATTTTACTCATGGCTCATTTCATTTTTATGTATTTTAATCTCGTTGTATTCTTCTTTTAACTCCACACAAGCCTGCAAACATACGCTTTCGAGCTGCAAAACCATATCGGGAATTCCAGCACATTTTTGCTGTGTGCTAGCATATTCTTGCACCTTTTGAGCCATTATTTCAAATTCGTTGCTAATTCCCATGATTGCGAACGATGGAATCATTTTATGCACGGCAGAATACAATAAGCTCCAGTCTTTATCTTTCATCGCTTTTTTCATGGTGGCGATTAACTGAGGGGTTTGTTCGAGATAGAGCGAAATCATCTCCATCATTAATGTTGGATTTGCTTTGGTGCATTTTAACAGATAACTCAGATCGGTGCATTTTTCCTCATTCATTTCTTCCACGCCTAATACCTCCGCAGTTACTATGTCCGATTTTTTCACCAACCCCACTATTTTATTATACAACAAGCGCTCATCAATAGGTTTGGCAATGTAATCATTCATTCCAACCTCTTTGCATTTAGCTAAGTCAACGGTGGTTACATCGGCGGTGAGTGCGATAATTGGAATATTCGAATGCATTTGGTTGCGGATAAAATCGGTTGCTTCAAAGCCATTCATCTCGGGCATTTGTAAATCCATCAATACAATATCGAAACTGTTTTCCTTCATTTTTTCGATGGCAATTTTTCCATTGGATGCAATTTCTAGTTCGAAACCGAAATCATCCAATATGGTTCTCATCAGCAACTGATTCAGTGCAATATCTTCAACCACTAAAACTCGGATGTTTTTAAGGTCGGAATCCAGTTCAAGTATTTCATCGTCTAATTCAACTTCGGCTTTTGTTTTCAAGAAACCAAGTATAAAACTAAAAGAAGAACCTTCGCCTACTTTGCTTTTCACGCTGATTATGCCATTGTGAAGCACTACGAGTTGTTTCACAATGGCTAATCCCAATCCTGTACCACCGTATAAACGCGATGTTCCACTGGATGCTTGTTGGAAGTTTTCGAAAATCTTCCCAATTTTAGATTCGGCTATTCCAATTCCAGTATCCGACACCGCAAACTCAATGGTTACTTTATCTTCCTCATCTTTTAATAGATGCACACTCACCGATATTTTTCCTTTTGAAGTAAACTTAACGGCATTACTAACCAAATTCATTACAATTTGATGCAAGCGCACTGGGTCGCCGACTAGCACATCGGGTATGTTGTTATCGTAATCAATTATCAGGTTCAGGTTCTTTTCCTGTATTTTGGGTTCAAACAAATGCAACATGGCCGAGATGGATATTGCCATTCGGAAAGGTGTTTGCTCTAAAATCATTTTCCCAGCATCCACTTTTGCCAAATCAAGTATATCGTTAATTAATACGATAAGCGCATTTCCGCTCATTTTTATGGCCGAAAGGTATTCTCGCTGTTTTGTTGTGAGCTCTGTTTTAAGAACCACCTTTGTAAAGCCTATAATGGCATTCATTGGTGTACGGATTTCGTGGCTCATGTTCGATAAAAATTGCTGCTTGGCTTTCACAGCACTTTCGGCGGTTCGAGTAGCCTCTTCGGCTTTATCTTTGGCTTCTTCGGCCAATGCCGTGGCTAGTTCTGCAAATATCTTGGCTTCGGTTAACTCGGTAGCAATCAGTTTCTGATCGGTTACATCGCGGGCTACAATCACAACACCCATTACTTCCCCATTCTCATCTTTGTAAACCGAACCGTTGAAAAGCACATCGGTTAACTTACCCTCTTTGTGGCGAAGTGTGAGTGGCCAGTCGGCCACAAAACCGTTCGCAAAAACCTTCTGATACACTTCGCGCGCTTTTTGTGGTTCGGTAAAATAGTCGAAAAAGTCAGTGTCAGTAATCTCTTCGCGACTCAGCCCCGTAATATTTATCGTGGCCTGATTCATATCCATTATTTTGCCTTCGGTACTGATGGTAACCAATGGGTCGAGGCTGGCTTCGATTAAGCTTAGCGAATATTGCGACGTTAATTTCAGCGAATCGCTAAATGCCTCCAGTTCTTGGCTTTCCGTTTTGCGCTTTTCTTTTTCTTCGTTTTGAAA